>NZ_JBHYUU010000007.1:0-5243 GCF_042749955.1 Kitasatospora sp. NPDC059462
ATTGCCCTCGTCATGCTGACCCTCGCAGGCCCCCGGCCCATCCTCCCCGGACGCCAACCCTCAACAGCCTGACCCACACATCAAGCAGGAGAGCCCTTTTTCGTGGTCGCGGGCCACAATCCCGGCGTCCACGGGGCGGTCCTGACGGAGGCGCTGGCGTCCCGGTTCAGCGTGCAGATCCAGGTCGGGACGGATTATGACCTCGCCCAGGCGCTGCGGGTCGATGCCCGGGTGGTCCGGGTCGCCCGGCACCTCGCCGGTCAGGTCGAGCTGGGTGAGCTGGGCTGGGCCCCCCAGCTGCGGGAGCTGCTCGCATTCCAACGGACCGAGGCTGTCCTCGGCGGCCCGGCCGCGTGGGCGAACTTGATCGGGATCGCTCCCCTGGAGGACCGCGACGTCGTCGCCGCCGCCGTCAGCAAGATCGCCGGTATCAAGAACATCAAACCCCTCACCCTCGGCCGGCAGCTCCCCGCCACCACCGCCACGGCCGCCCAGCAGCCCCCGGGCAGCACCAACTCCGCACGCCGGGGCCAGCGATGAGCGCCCACCACCACGTCCTGCCCCCCGTCACCACGCCCGACGACGACGCCGACCTCGCGCGCTGGGACGACGACGGCGCCCCGCCCGCGCAGCCCTCCTCCTCCCCGGCCGCGTGGCTGCGCGTGGGAGCCGAACTCGGCGACCGGCTGGTCGCGCTGTCCGGCCGTCAGGATCTGCTCGTCACCTGTCGCCCCGGCACCCGCAGCGGCGCCCCGGCCGCTTACTACCCCCGTGGCGGCGAGATCGAGTTCGACTCCGACCTGTTCGGCGCCCTCCAGCCGCACGAGATCCACCCGCGGATCGTGGGCGATGAGGAGCGCTATCCCGCCGCCTGGGGAGTGTTCGTCCACGAGGCCGCCCACTCGGCCCACTCCGTATGGGTGGAGCCGACTGGCGCGGCCCCCCGCGTCGTCGAGGCCGCGCTCCTGCTGGAGGAGAGCCGGGTCGAGGGCGCCCACCTGATCAGGCGGCCCACCGACCGCACGTTCCTGCGCACCAGCGCCCGGACCCTGGTCATGCCCGACATCGCCAACCCCAGCGTCCAGGGCATCAGGCACGCGGCCAGCGTGGCGGCCCTCATCCTCGGCCGCCGGGACGCCGGCATCCTCGACGCTGGCGAGACCCGGGCCGTCGCCGACCTGTGCGAACAGGTCCTGGGCAACGAGCTGCTAGCCACCCTCACCGGCATCTGGACCGCGGCCCAACGAACCGCCGACCACAACGGCGCCACCATGCTCGCGCACGGCAAAGCGTGGTGCGACGCCCTGGACACCGTCTCCCCTTCTCTGCCCCTGCCGCAGGGCCTCACCGATCTGCTGTCCGACGCCGTAGGGGTCGTCATGGACAGCATGGACGCCAACGACGCCGCCGACGCCGCGGCCCAGGCCGCCGCGGACAACGCCCTGGCCGCGCAAGCGGAGGCAAAGGCCCAGGGCCGCGCCCAGCAGGCCGGCCAGCGGCGCAAGGCCGCCGCCACCGCGAGGTCTGTTTTCAACCCGAGCGGAACCACCGTCAGCCCCGGCGGCACACCGAGGCCATCCCGGAGCCCGGTGACCGGTACCCGCAAGCCGACCGCCGCCGAGCAGACCGCCGCCGCGCGCCTGAGCCGCGCGCTTCGCGCCGCGGCCTTTCGTGAGCGGACCGAGGAGCGGACCACCAGCCCCACCCCGCCCGGCCGGCTCAACGTCCGCCAGGCCCTCGCCCGCGACGCCCAGCTCGCGAGCGGGTCGATCCCCACAGCAGAGCCGTTCACCGCCACCCGCCGCCGCAGCAGCGCCACCCCGCCGCTGCGGGTGGGCATCGCGGTGGACGTCTCCGGCTCCATGTCGGCCGCCTGCGGGCCCGTCGCGTCCGCTGCCTGGATCGTGGCCCGCGCCGCTGCCCTGACCGGCCCCGACTCTCGCACCGCCACCGTCGCCTTTGACTACGACCTGACAGCATTGACCCGACCCACCCACCGGGCTCCGGACAAGGTGACAACGTTCGCCGCCCGGGGCGCCAGCCACAACCTCGGCGATGCCCTGGACGCGCTCGACCACGGCCTCGACCTCAGCCGCCCCGGCACCGGCCGCCTCCTCGTCGTCGTCACTGACGCCCACTACGACCCGGACGAGACCGCCGAGGCGCTCACCCGCATCAACCGCCTCACCACCACCGGCTGCGCCGTACTCCAGCTCACCCTCACCACGAACTCCCTACACCTGCCGGGGACCACCCTGCTCCACCTGCCCCGGCCCGACAACGCCCCCGCCGCCATCGCCCAGGCCGCCACCACCGCCATCCGCAAGACGCGCTGAGACTCCATCACGCGACCACGGTGATCAGACGCAGGACAGCGCTGCTCTCAGGCCCAGCCTTCGCAGGCTGGGCCTTCGTCGTGTTCGCCTGGAGCAGACAGCGAACCCCCACACGGACTATGCGAATCGGGGCAGTCCAAGTCAACATGGACGACCGCCGCAGCCCCCGCTTCAAGGAGGACGTTCCCCTGCCTGTTGTGATCTCCGCCCCGGTCGTTCGTGGTCCGCGTCCCGGCGACGACATTCCCCACCGAGAGTGGCCCATCGGTGAGGGTAGCCCCGACGCCGTCAGCGCGTTCCTCTACCGGCATGGCTGGGCCTGGGTCATTGACGCCGAGGGCGGCCTACACGCCGCGTCGCCGTGCACCCGGGTCTACCTGGGGTACCAGCCGGACAACCCGCACGCGGACACGTGGCTGATCGCCGTGGACGGCACCGCCCGGCAGCCCGGGTGGCGTGCTCGCTTCGATCGGCACACCCCCGCCGAGCTCGTCCTCGACCTGCTGACCGCGCTGGTCAACCGGTCTACGCCTCTCCCGTTGACCGCTACTACCTCCGCCGCATGAAGGGGCGCCCGCTGACCAGTTGTGTCGCCCTGGTGCGCTGTTCGGGTTCCACCGTCCTCCACCTGCCCTGCCCGGACCGCGGCCCGCTGGTGTCCCTGTGCGGGCGCACCGGGCTCGGCCCGGCCGGTGTGCTCGGCGTCCGGGACACGGTGTGCCGTCTCTGCCCGAGGTCCCGCCACGCCAGCACGGTGTTGCTCGCGCTCGCCGACCGCACGCTGATCCAGACGTCCGGCGGCAAGGACAGCTTGGCGGCGGCGATCGTCGTGATGGGCGCGGCGCGGCGGGCCGGTACGGCGGATCGGGTGCTGATGGTTCACGCTGACCTCGGGGAGGCCGAGTGGCCGGGCACCCAGGCCCTGGTGGAGCGACATGCCTCCTTCTTCGGCGTCCCGTTGGTCGTCCGTGCCCGAGCGGGCGGTTTCATCGGCATGGTCGAGGTGCGCGGCAAGTTTCCCGACGCCCAGCGGCGTCTGTGCACCTCTTCGCTCAAGCGGGACCTGCTGGCCGTGGTGTTCACCGAGGCGACCGTCGACCTCGGGGACCTCGGACGACCGGCCCTGCTCCTGAGCGTGATGGGCTTTCGGGCGGAGGAGTCGCCGAGCCGGGCGAAGCGGGAGCTGCTGTCGATCGACCGACGTGCGAGCAACGGTCGACGGATCGTCCTGCAGTGGGCCCCGGTGCATGCGTACAGCACCGCGCAGGTGTGGGGCAGCATCGCGGCGGCCGGCGCCGAGTACCACCCTGCCTACGACATGGGAAATCGGAGGCTCTCCTGTACCTTCTGCGTCTTGGCCGGGTTCGAGGACCTGGTGCTCGCGGCCCGCCTGCGTCTGACCCTGGCCGCCCGGTATGTCGCTCTGGAAGCCGCCGTGCAGCACCGTTTCAAGCCCGGCCTGTCGATGGCTGAGGTGTACGCCGAAGCGGTCCGGCGCGGCCCGCTGACCGACTGGCGGATCGGTGACGTCCTCGCTCGGTACGTCGGCCCGGCCACCGCCGACTCCTACCGCCGCCGGTACGCCATCGCGGCCTGATGCCGTTCCTCGATGCCGGACCGGACCACCCGAACCCGATCCGACTGCCACCCCCGCTGTTCCTTCGCCCGAATCCTGGTCGTCTCCGCCGCCCTCGACCTCGCCTTCGACGTCTTCTGGGAGCACGACACCACGACCGTCGGCACCCTCCTGACGCTCACCAATCTGGCCGTCGCGTACACCCTGCTCTGCCGTGTCCCGGTCCCGGCCCCGGCCGAGCCCTCCCGTCTCAACCGCCTGCCTCGTCAGCGCGGCCCGCTCCGCTGACCTGCCCCCGTTCGCACGCCGCCGCGCCTCGGCCCGGCGGCCAGCCACCGACGCCGTTCCCGCGTCGGAACCCCGAACACGGAGGCCCGTTGGACCCTGAAACCCTCGATCTGCACGGCACCCGAGTCGGCATCGCCCGCGCCTTCGGCACCGCCTACGGCCCGGCCAGCGGTGCCGGCGAGCGCACCCGCTACCACGTCCTGGCCTACCTTGCCCCCTCCGACCTCTACCTGGTGGCAGTCGGCGCCATCGACTCCGGCTCCCGCTCCACACGCCCCCACCCGCGCGAAGGGCGCTCCGGCTGGACCAGCCCAGAGCAGCTCACCGAACTCGTCGTCGCCCACCCGGTGCGCGACCGTCGCGCCGGTCGCACCTTCTGCCACCACCACATCGTCCCGGCAGCACCCGAACTCCCTTGCCGAATATGCCTGATCCGTCTGCCGCGCACCGACTGCAGCTTCTTCGACCGCTCCCGCTACGCTCCCCTTCCCCCGGAGGCTCTGTGACCACCACCTCGACCATCTCCCGCCGCGGGCTGCGCCGTGCGGCGATCCTGTTGATCCAGCTCGCCGTCCTCTCGGGCGTCGAGGCCGCGGGGGAGGCCGCGGGGGGGCCGTGCTGCGCAGACCGGCGGTGGCCGCGGTCGCGCTCACCGTGTGCGCGGTCTCCGTCCTCTCGGTGCGGGCGGTGTCCCGACGGCTTGACTCCGACGCCGACCGCACGGTGCTGGGCCAGCTGGAGGACGGGGCGGCAACCTGCGAGGAACTGGCCGCCCGGCTTGGCCTGCGCCCGGCCGTCGTACGGCTGAGCCTCACCCGTCTCCTCGCCTCGGGCCAGGTGCGCGAGGACGTCTCCGGTGACTTCGCTCTGGTCGGGCGCTGAAGGACGGTGCCCTCCGGGGTATGCGAATGAGGCGGGGGGGGGGGGGGAGTCGGGCCACCCGCGAACAGGCAGGTGGGGTGGGGAGAGAAAAAAAACCAACCACAACCACCCCAACGACGGATCAAGAGTATTTGTGTGTTAGTTATATAATAAAAAAAACA
>NZ_JBHYUU010000007.1:5253-104720 GCF_042749955.1 Kitasatospora sp. NPDC059462
GGCCTGGGGCGTGTTGGGCTTGTCGTTGCGGGTTTAGTTCTTTGTGGGGGGGGGCTTTTGGCGGGGGCCCGCGGGGGTTGGCTATGCGGGGGGGGCCGATTATAACCGGCCCCCCGCCTCATTCGTGGTGCAGGTGTCAGACCTCAACACCGGGTACAGGACGCCCAGTCAGGGTCTTCTCGGTTCTGGAGTCGGCTACGAGCCGTCGGCTGGCCACGTACGGGCCTCCACCCGCCGCGCCCGGCGCCGGCGCAGCCGCGCGGCCCGCCGCCCGAACTCGCCGGTGTAGTAGAAGCACGTGCACCCTCGCCCGGCGTACCGGCACTCTCGCCGGTATCCGGGCACTTCGCGTCCCAGCATCGACGCCACCAAGGCCCCCGTCATTTCCCATCCAGCAAATCCAGCACCGCAGTTGCGCGCCGCCGGCCGCCCTGCGAAGCTCAGCCGCAGGGAGGCTCACCCGACCAGAGTCCGCGCGGTAGCCGCGGCTCGGGCACCAGCTCGCCCGCTCAGTTGAAGTAGATCCCCGCGAAGGCGCCGTCGTAGCCGGCCGAGGTCATGGCGACCTCGAAGTCGTCCCACACCTTCTCCGGGTGGGAGAAGTGCTGGTCGAAGTAGTCGACCGTCAGGTCCGGCTCCAGCCACTCGTGCGAGCAGCGGCAGCGGACGAATACCTGCTCGCGCACGTTGAGGAGCAGCCAGTCGCGGCGGGCCTTGCAGTGCTCGCAGATGATCACGATGCCGCGGGCGTTCAGCTCGTCGGCGTGCGGCACGGCCCGGATGACGGGCTTGCCCGGTTCGGGTTCCGGGACCACCAACGGGCTGTCGGGGATGTGCAGTTCAATATCGGCGAGCGGCGGGAGGAACGCCGGCTCGTGGTCGTCGCGACGTCTCGGCAGATCCGACAAGTACAGCCCTTTCATCAGACGTGGGGGCTATAACCACGAAAGGTACGATTTTATTCCCGAAACTGGATTCCGTTACCCAGCTGTGATCTTTCCGGGGTCGGGCGTTCACCGTCGCTGTTCCGGGCCTCGCTTGGCAGGTGTTGTGCTGGGACGGGGTTCGGCCTGCTCTGCCGGGTCGCCGGCGGTTCGCCGGGGAGAGCGTGCTTGAGCGGCAGCTCGTCGGTCCGCGCCGCCGGTTGAGGCAGCGACTCGGAGCAGTTCGGTGAAGGCCGGGCCGTGGCTGAGCCAGGTGTGCACGTCGTGCCACGCCTCGGAATTGCGTTCCTCGAGCGCCTCATTGTAGCCGTCGACCGTGGTGGCCCTGGTGAGGATGCCGTTCCATCGGTGGACGATTCCGTTGGCGCTCGTGAAGGCGTTCTCCAGCTCGCCCAGCATCCAGTCGGCTCGGTCTGCGGCCGGCCCGGGCGGCAGGTTGGCCTGGGCGGCGCGGCCGTCGCGGAGGAAGGCGCTGGCGTCGGGTAGGACCCGCTCGAGGTGGCGGAGCGCTTCGGCATCGCGGCGGACGACGCCGTCGCCGTAGAGCTGGTCGTCCAGCGGCCACCCCTCCTCGTCGCTCAGGCTGTCGGAGATCGAGTCCCAGTGGTCGACGGCCGCTTGGGCCTGTCCGAGCGCTTCTTCCAGGACTGTCAGACGCTGGTTGGCGAGGATCTGGTCGTGGCGGGGCAGCAGTGTGCGGGCGATGTCGGCTGCCGCGCGGGCTGGCTCAGCCTCAGCGGGAACGTGGAGTTCGAGCACCTCGCCGTCGTTGACGTGCTCCATGTACGAATTGCCGTTGGTCACGGCCATCGAGCGGATCCTGTAGCCGGGCCCGGTGGGGAGCTGCTCCTCGGTGACGAGCAGGCCGATAGGCCGGGCGAGGCTGTGGAGGACGACGGCGTAATGGAAGTCGGCGAGTTGGAGTGTGGGCCGGAGGACGAGCAGCGAGATGATGTCGGCCATGTCCTCGTCGAGGCCCTGATGGTGCTCAGCCCGCCAGGTCCCGGGCAGGTGTGTGGCGAGGGCAGTGGAGTACGAGTTGAGGTTCACGGGTCCTGGTCCTGGGTTCTCTCTCCTCGGCCCGGCGGCGTGCGGGGTGTTGTCGGGCCGGGGTGGGCGGCTTCGGTCTCGGCGGGCCCGGTGCAAGCAGCGCACCAGGCCCGCCTGCGGCCGGTGTCAGCCGATGGTCGGCCGGGGGTCGACGGCCGTGTCGAGCAGGCCCTCGGCGTGCGCGAGGTGTTCGTGCACCTGGGCAGCGTCGGTGCCGGTGACCACCAGGTGTCCCAGACGGGCGGCGTTGAGGTCGCCCTGCGGGGGCAGCAGGGCCTGCTGGCCGGGTCGGAGTTCCCACACCAGGCGCTCCAACCAGTCGGGGGTGCCGAGTTCGGGACGCGGGTGCGCCCTGCGGACGGTTCCGGAGTGGGCCGGGTAGAGCAGGCAGATGCCGGCGGCGGATGCCCGGGTCGGGGTGAGGTCGGGTTCCCTGCCCAGGGCGATGTCGGCTGCTGCGGCAACGAGGTCGATCCCGGTGGCGAGGTGGACCAGGTGGGCCACCAGGTCTCCGCCGATCCTGGCGTTGACCTCGACCAACTTGGGGCCCGCGGTGGTCAGGCGCATCTCGACGTGGGAGATGCCGCTGTTGACACCGAGGGCGTCCAGTGCCGCCTCCGCGATCGGTCCGACCTCGGCGAGGAGCGGGTCGTCGGCGGCGACGACGTGGCCGACCGCTTGGAAGTGCGCTCCGGCGAGTTCCGTGCGGGTGACGGCGACGGCGGTGGTGATGCCGTGGGAGGTGACGCACTCCACCGCGATCTCGGGGCCTTCCAGGTACTCCTCGACGAGGATGCCGTTGCCCTCCTGGCCTTGGGTCTCGGCGTGGGCGTTGACGTAGGCGAACGCGGTGGGCAGTTCGTCGAGCCGGTCGACCTTGACGACGCCGATGCCGTCGGCGTGGGCGGCCGGCTTGAGGACTACGGGCAGGCCGATCCGGCGGGCCGCGGTGGTGGCGGTCACCAGGGAGGTGACCCGGATCGACTGGGCGGACGGCACGCCCTCGGAAGCCCACACCGCCCTGCTCGCGGCCTTGTTGCGGCAGGCCGTCGCGGTTGCCGAGGACTGGCCGGGCACCGCGAGGTCGGTGGCGATGTGCGCGGCCGGGACGACGGCGTGCTCGTCCCACGTCACCACGCCCTTGATCTTGTGGCGGTCGGCGATGCGGGCGACCGCCCACCGCAGCTCCTCGAGGTCGCCGAGGTCGGCGACCTCGTGGTCGCGCAGGTAGGGCAGCTGCCAGGTCGGCTCGGCGTCGCTCACCAGGACCAGCGGGCTGCGCGTGGCGGCTGCGGTGAGGCAGTACGAGCTGAACGCCTGATCGCCCGAGCCGAGGACCAGGAGCACCCCGTCATCGAGGGCGTTGTCCGGATGGGCGGCGGTCGTGGTCATGTGGTGCTGTTCTCCAAGAGATGGAAGGGAGTTGGGGCTGGAGGGTCAGGCGGCCTGGGCCTGGAGGTGCTCGTCCTCCTTCGCGGTGGGCTCGGTGGCCGGGTGCTCGTAGGAGTGCCGGTGGCTGTGGAGGCCGGCCAGGCAGAAGGCCGTGGCGACCGCGGTGGCCACGGCGGTGGCGAACAGCAGCGCCCTCACGTTGGCCGCCGGAACGGCGAGGACCAGCAGGCCGGCCAGCGGCAGCGGTATCAGGACGAGCAGGACGCAGGTGGCCAGCGTCGCGGAGAAGCGGCGGGCGGGAATCAGCCGGGCTCGTGCGGTGCGCAGGGCGACGGTGGCCGCGCCCTCGGCGGCCATCACCGTGCCCACCGCGGCGGTGTAGGTGGTCAGGGTCGGAGCGATGGCGGCGGCGCCGGCCGCGGTGCAGGCTACGACGGAGGAGGTCAGGATCACGGGGAACAGGCCGAAGCGGTCGATGGCGGGCTTCGCGGCCAGGGCAGCCAGCAGGGAGGTGCCGGCCGCGAAGCTCCAGACCAGGCCGGTGGCGGCGGTACTGCGGTGCAGGTCCTGGGCGACGGTGATCGGGGTGGAGACCTGGAGGACTCCGAAGACGACGTTCGCCGAGGCGAGCGTGCCGATCAGCCAGGCGAGGGCGGGGGTGCGCAGGACAGCGTCGATTCCGCCCGCGAGCGCGTCGCGGACCCGCTCGCGGCGGGCCTCGGCGACCAGGCGCAGGCGGGTTCGCGGGGTGTGCATGACCAGGGCCATGGTGATGGTGACGGTGGACAGGATCGCCACGGTGGTCAGCAGGAGGGCCGGCCCGGCGAGCAGGAGCGCGCCGCCGATCAGCGGTCCGAGCAGTGCGGCGCTGCGGTCGATGGCGGTGCACCTGGACTGCACCCGGTGGATCTGGGTGCTGGCGCGTCGGCTCGCCTCGGCGCCGAGGGACTCGACCGCAAGGAGGCTGCCTTCGGCCAGCATGCCGGCGGCGATGCCGAAGGCGAGCACGACCGCGACGCCCAGCCCCAGGCTCATCCCCGCCAGGGTGAGGAGGGCGGCTGCTCCGCGCGCCAGGCTGGTGGCCAGGACGGCGGTCTGCGGGCTGTAGCGGTCGACCATCGCCCCGCCGAGCACGACCGCTGCCAGCCTGGGCAGCCACTCCAGCAGGAAGGCCAGCCCGGTCCACATCACCGAGTGGGTGAGGGTGAGGACCAAAAGCGGCACGGCGTAGGTGATCACCGATCCCGCCAGGGCGTCGGCGCCGCGCAGCACGTAGCAGCGCAGCAGCCAGTCCCGGTCGCTCTGCCGGGGGCGGCGCGGGACTCGGCGGGACGGCTCCAGGAGCGCGGGCTGCGTGATCGAAAGGGGCAAGAGGGTGCTCTCCGGCTTGGGCGTGGTGCGGGGCGGCGCAGCTGCTGCCGCCCGCTTGTGGAGGTGTGGGGCGGGCGCGCTGGAGTCGGTCAGCGGCGGTGGGAGACCGGCAGGACTGCGACAGCGGGTGCCGGTCCGGTCGGGGCGGCACGGTGTTCGCCGACAGGAACTGCGGACGGTGTGCTCGCGAGGGCGGCCTCGCGACGCACCGCCCCGGCCGGGGCGCCGAGGACGACCGGTTGTCCGGCGGCGGGCTGGAGGCCCCGGTGGCGTGTCGGGCAGGTGACGCCGTACCCCTCGGCGCGCAGTCCGTCCACGGCGCGGGCCACGGCGGCCCGGCGCTGCGTCGGCTCGGCGAGGGTGGCGGGCAGACGGTACGAAGTGCGCTCCGTCGAAAGGTTCTTGACGAAGCCGGCCTGCCGGAGAAGCGTCTCCGCTCGGAGCAGGGTGGCCTCTGCCCTCTGCCAGCCCGGGTCGATGCGGTCCAGGTATCCGTACACCCCTGCCAGGAGCTCCGGGACGCTGCCACCGTTCGCGGCGTGCGATCCGTTCCGCTCACTGTCGTAGGCGACTTCGAACAGGTCGGGGTTGTCCGGGTGGTCGCGGGTCACGAGCCAGCTGGGGGGCGATCCGGGCCGGTAGTCGCCGCAGTCCTCCGGCGGGGAGATCGTCAGGTGACTGCCGTCCACCAGCAGAACGTTGACGACGTAGTCGCTCGCGCCGTAGTCGACGACGCACTCCAGGCCGTAGCTCTCCAGCGGGTCGATGATGCCGCGGTACCGCTTCGCGGGGTCGTAGGTGTCGTACGTCCGGGGCGTAAGCGGCCCCATGACGTGGGCGTTCACGTCGAGGCCGGCCTCGGTGATCAGGACGGTGACCTGGTCGGTGCGCACGGCGGGTCCTCCTGCTGTTCTCGGGCGGTGGCACGCCCGCCGACGAAGCGTCGATCGCGTCCGTCGGCGGGCGGATCACCAGAGTCCCGTTCGACGGGCTCGCCGCAGCGAGCCGATCTTGTGCTATGGCCCTCGGCGCCCTTGCCCCCTTCATTCACCTTCCGCAAGCGTGGTGCCGACCTGACCGTCGGCGGATCTCAGGAGGTACACCGTGACGATCGACAACGACAGCAGCGGCGAGGCCGGTGACTACGACCTGCTGGCGACCGGAGTCTGGGTGGACGGCGAGGTAGTCCCGGCCGTCGTCCGAATCCAACGACCCGCCCCGCTGCCTCCGCAGCCCCCGCTCCCCGCGGACTGGGGCAGCTGCGCCAGAACACGGGACTGCATCGACGGTGAGTGCTACTGCGCCGAGCCGATGCTCGCCGACTACCTGTTCCCTGACGGGGACGGCCCGGACAACCTCGACGGCTGGAGCGGCCTGGACGAGTACTCGTAACGAGCCGTCTGCACCCCGGCCTCGCCCGGCCAACCCCGGAGCCCCCTCGTCGGGTACGAGGGGGCTCCGCTGGTTCAGCCCCGGCCGCTGCGCCCCCGGCGCTGCGGCCCGGGCACCGGGGCAGCCGGACCTGCGGCCCTGGGACGGGTGCCGGCCTTTCCGGTCTCAGCCGAAGGTACGGCCGACAGCTCCGCGAGCCGGCGCACCCGCCAGACCATGACGGCGGTGACGGACTCCGCAGTGTCGAGTTCACGACGGTTCCGGGCTCGCTCGAGGAGCACGGCCGGGTCGTGGCCGGCAGCCTCCGCTTCGGCGAGGGTGGCCGCGAGCGCGTCCCAGTCCTGCCCACCGGGCTCGGTGTCCACTGCCTCGGGCAGTTTGGCCCGGATGACCGCGTCCTGCCGTTCGCGAACCGGCGCGGGCAGGGAACGGCCTCGCGAGGCCATGGCCGCCATCGGGCGGGCGGCCACCGTGGCGTACGCCGCCCGCAGTTGCTCGGCAGCGGCGCCGGCGGCGGCAGCCTGCTGGGCGTGGGCGCGCGCTGAGTGCCACCGCGCCGACGCGATGGCCAGCAGGATCAGGGCCGACAGCAGCATGGCGGTGACGCCGCCGTCCTCACCCCGATTCCCGGCGTAGCCGCTGCTGAGCAGCTGGCGGGCCGCCGTACGGACGGCCCGGTTGTCGGCCCGCTCAGCGCGGACATGGGAGCGCGATGCCCGCTCGAAGGCCCTTGCCGCCGAGAGGAGTTGGGCCTTGGTATCGGCCGGGGCGCGCACGGCCAGGACGTCGATGATCTCGATGGCGCCGACCAGCTGCGCCGCCGCGTCTTCGTCGGGACCTTCCTCAATCGTGCGGGTGGCGTCGTCGACCGCGGCGGCGGCGTCCCGGCGGGCACGGGCGGCCTTGGAACCGGGCACCCGCGCCTTGCCGGCGCCCGGGTCGCCCACCTGGGCCGCGCTCGCGCCGTCTGCCCGGACAGCGCCGTTCAGCCGCTTGCGGATGCGAGGAAGGGAGAGGTCCGGCGCCAGCTTCGAGCCGCTGAAAAAGATCGGCTCGCCTTGGGCGTTGCGGTCGTCCGGGTGGGCAACCGAGTAACCGAGAACGTCGCCGGACGGGCCGACTTTGCGCTGCACCAGCAGGCCCGCAGCTTCGAGGCGGCTGAGGAACTCGGCTTCGTCGCCGGCGCCGGCGACGGCCTGGCGGACCCGGTCCCTGAGCTGCAGGCGCATGGGCTCCGGGCGGCCGAGGCGCTCCGCCTTGTGCCCTTCCGCGCTGGTGGGCCGCTTGGCTGCCGTCTTGTCGCCCGGGTTGAGCTGGCGCAGGCCGAGTTCCTTCTCGATCTGGCGGCATTCGTCCTGTGCGCGCTGGGCGTCGTTGTGGAGGCGGGCACCGCGCAGGTCGCCGCGCACGATGGTGGCCATGATGTGGATGTGGCGGGGGTCGTGGCGTACGGCGATCCAGCGGCAGCCGTCCGGGTCGCCAGGCAGGGCGATGCCGGCGGCAGCAACGACGCGGCGGGCGACTTCGCCCCACTCCTCATCGGAGAGCAACCGCTCGTCCGGGTCGAGGCTCACCGGGCAGTGCCAGACGTGGTTCTTCAGACGAGGCCGACCGCGCTGGTTGACCCGCAGATCGAGGGCCTGCTCCAGCTGCTTGAGGGTGGCGTTGGGGTCGCGGCCCGGGTCCGGCGCGAACCCGTCCCAACTTGCCACCAGGTGAGGGTCAAAGTGCTCGTCGCGCCGGCCGGGGCCGAAAAGGTAGGCCAACAACCCGTAGGTCTTGTTGCCGCGGCTGACATCAGGAACCAAACGGACCGCCGTTCACCAGCTGGGCTGCGGTGTCGTCGACCACGGCCACGGCCTGGCGGACGGCACCGAGGGTGAGGGCCAGCTCTTCCGGCTGAACGTGGCCAGCGGCGTGGAAGCCGAAGGTGAGCTGGTTGAGGTTGTTGCCGACGCGGGCGAGCTGCGCTCGGCTGGCGGCGAGTTCGTCGACGGCACGGTCGAGGCGGTCTTGTGGGTCAGTGGCGGTGCTGTGACCGCGGGCGGCACTGATGGCACTGGTCGCGATGAAGCGACCAACGGTCACAGCACGGCTGGCGGCGGCAGCGGCGATCTCGCCTTCTTCGTCTTCGTTGAGACGCACGGTCAGCTTGCGAGTGCGGCTCTGGGGATTGCGGTGGCGGCGGCGCGGTCGACGTACAGGGCGCGCGTCACTGGTCGGTTCGGCGGCGGACGGCTCGGCGGCGGAGCTCGGCGTCTCGATCTTCTCCTCCTCATTCTCCTGCCGGCACCCCCTGGTGCCGGTGACCGAGGACGAGTCGAGCGCCCCCGCTCGACTCGTCCTCGGTCCTCCCTCGCCCCCCGGGGGCGAGGGCAAGTGCCAAAGTCGGGCGTAAGCCCGGCTTTGGCGATAGCTTGCTGCGCCGTAGGGGCCAAGCCGTCAGCCACAGAACTACGGTCACAGCCAACGGACTTGGCGCGCTCAGGCGGCAGTGGACTCCAGCTCGAGCTTCGCGTCCAGGAGCACGCCGAGCCCGTAGTCCAGGGCTTCGACCGGGCTCTCCAGGACGACCTTCGGCCCGCCGGCGGACCGGCGGACCAGCCAGCTGCCGTCGCTGGCGGCCTTGGCGGATCGGACGAGCCGCTGCTCCAGGAGGAGCTGCATCAGGGCGTCCGGGGTGGTGGTCTTCGACTTGGTGCTGGTCATGTGCGCTTCCTTGGAATGGAGTTGGGTGTGGGAGTGGGCCGGTGGGCGGCGAGGTGCGGGGAGTGCGGGGAACCGGTCACGGGTTTCGGCGGAGGTTTGGCGGCGGCGTCGTCGATCATCTTCATCAGCTTTCCCATGCGCTCGTTGCTGATCGAGTAGCCCTGCTCCCGGAGGCCGTCCGCAACAACGTCCCGGTTCACCCGGCCGGCCTTCGCGGCAGCTTCCCTGGCGACCGGCACCAGGTCCTCCAGCTGAACCCGCTTTCGTCCGGTGGACGCGGACGAGCCCGCCGAGGGCACCGGACCGGACGGACCCGCCGAGGAGACCGGACCGGACGAGCCCGCCGAGGAGACCGGACCGGACGAGCCCGCCGAGGGCACCGGACCGGACGGACCCGCCGAGGGCACCGGACCGGACGAGCCCGCCGAGGAGACCGGACCGGACGAGCCCGCCGAGGGCACCGGACCGGACGAGCCCGCCGAGGGCACCGGACCGGACGGACCCGCCGAGGGCACCGGACCGGACGAGCCCGCCGAGGGCACCGGACCGGACGGACCCGCCGAGGAGACCGGACCGGACGAGCCCGCCGAGGGCACCGGACCGGACGGACCCAGTTGGTCCGCGCCGACCAGCCGCAGGCGTGGCTGCTCGGTGGTGGTCTGGTCGTGGTCGAGTTGCGGGGTGTCCGAGCGGCTGCGGCGGAAGCGGGTTCGCCACCTAGAGCGGACAGTGCTCGGTGTCGTGGAGTCGGTCCGCTCCGTGCGAGCCGTGAGCTTCTCCGCCTGTGCAGCCTCGGCTTCGTCCGGCTCGCTGTGCGCCGCCGTGGGAGTGGCGTGCCGCGACATGACGATGTAGAGGTGGGTGGCACCTCCGAGCACCAGCGGGGCGATGGTGCTGAGCGCCCCAACCGCGCCGTTCGTCAGGTGGATCCCCTGACCCGGCGTGGTCTCCTGGTTGAGGCGGACGGCGTGGGTCCAGTTGGCCCAGACGCTGGTGGCCGTGGCGCTGCCGAACACCGACCAGGTATAGGCGCGGGCGCGCCATGGCGCTTCCTTCAGCACGACCAGCGCCCGCACGCCGTAGGCGATGAACCCGTCGATCGCGAGGGGGAAGAGGTAGGACAGCTCGGGGCGCACGTGCATGGCGACGGCCATCTGCTGCAGCGCGTCGTAGCTCAGGGTGCCGCCGACCGCGCCCATCACGCCGATCGCGGCCTTGTCCCAGCCGGACATGCGATTCGGTGTGCTGCCAGGCTCGTTCATGCCGCCACCGCCGCCGGCTCCGGGTTGAACTGGGCGGCGATGCGCTGCTCGCGGCGCAGCAGGAAAGGCTGCTTCTCCAGCTGCGCGCGGGCTTCGCGCAGTCGGGTGAGCGCCCTGGTGCGACCGATGTCGAGCACGGGTGCCCAGATCCGCGGGTCGAGGTCGAGGATGGCGGCAACGACGCCGACGCTGTCGCGCTCGGATCGGGAGAGGGAGACGGGGCGGCCGTGAAGTGCGGCAACGACGCGGTCCTCTTCCCATCGGCCGTTGGTGTTCAGCTTGTGCAGGGCGAGTCGCTCGTTCTGATCGAGGCCGGCGCGGATGCCGTGGCGGTCGTTGGTCTCCAGGGCCTCGGTGAGGCATTCGTCGCTGACGGGACAGGCGCTGCACAGGGCCTTGGCGGCTTGGTTCTTCGCGGTCTCGCCGGCCGAGGGGTAGAAGAGGTCCGGCTGCGGGCTGTCAGCGCAGGCGGCCCGGCGTACCCAGGTGTAGTCGCGTCGGCGGCTGGTGATCGAGGTGATGGTGCTGGACACGGGGTGGTTCTCCGGGTGGGTCCGCTGCCGAAAGGGGGCGGACGTGCGGGGCATCGGCTTCAGCGCGGCCGGGGTCGGGGTGGGTTGGTCGCGCTGGTGCCGGCCGTTCGGTGGCTAGCGGGGTCGCGGGCCGGAGAGACGGGGAGCCGTCTCTCTGGCCAGCGTTCTGATCCGCCGGTCGACGGCCGGGCTCGTCCTCGAGTCGGCCGGCGCGCTCGGGCGGCTGGCCTGCAGCTGCGCGAGCGCGTGCAGGTATCCGGGCGAGGCGTCCTCGCGGGTCTTGATCTTGGCCTCTTGGAACGCGCCTCCGCCGCACCTGCCAGGCTGGCGGGGCTCCTCGGCGGGCCCGGTGCCGTACGCGCGCAGCACGCGGATGCTGTGCAGGATCGTTTCTCCGTACGCCTGGTTGATCTTCGCGATGAGCACCGGGGCGAGGGCCCGTACGTGGGTGGCGTAGGCGGGGGATGTGGCGCGGACGACCAGCTGGCGGCTCTTGTGGTCGAAGCTGACGGCGGCGACGTGGTCGGCGAGGTCGCCCACGGTCGTCGGCCAGAGGTCGAGCAGTCCGCCGCCGGCCAGCGGCGCCTGCCAGGCGTGCTGGGTCACCAGGTCGGACAGGGCCGTTCCCAGCCCCACGGGGTCGAGTCCACCGCACCGGGGGGCGGCAGAGCGCCCGGTGGTCGGGGCCTTGGCCGCGCCGGCGGGGCGCTTGCTCGCGTCGGCGCGGGCTCGGCGGAGGGCGAGGCGGGCGAGGTCAATGCCGGTGTTCTCGTTGTGGTTCATCACGCGGTTCCTGCTCTCAGGTGGCTGCTGGTGGTGCGGAGGCGCAGGACGCGCTCGACGAGGTCGCGCCCGTAGATCTGCTCGGCCTGGTCCCGGCCGGCCAGGGCCAGGGCGGAGGCGACGAGTTCGGGTCTTCCGGTGAGGTACTGGCGCCACGCGGTGGTCCGGACCTCGCGGTGCTCTTCGCTGGTGGGCTGCTCGTCGAGGGCCACCAGCGGCTGGCGACGGGTCGCTCTGGTCCAGGCGTCCCGGAACAGGCGCTGAACCGCGGTGCTGCGCGGGGCCTGCCAGGTGCCCTGCCATTCGGCGTGGCGCTCCTTGGCCGCCTGCGGGCTGTCCCGCCACCAGGCGGCGATCGCGCTGCGCTTGGCGGGGGTGTCGTAGAGCAGTTCGGCGCCGGCGAGGCGGGCGGTGAGGAAGCCGACTGGGCGGTGGACTCGGCGCGCGGGTGTCCGCTGGGCCAGGACGGCGATGACCTCGTGGGCGGTCCACCCGGCGTCCGCGAGGTGGCGGACGGCCCAGGCGATCCGGGCAACCGGGCTACCGCTGAGCCACGGGACCTGCCGGACGAGTTCCAGGGCCAGCTGGTGGCGCCGTCCGACCGCGTTCAGCTTCCGGCGGGTTCGCTTGCCCGGTCGGTCCTGCTGGTCTCTCCCGTTCTCGAGGTCGCCCTCAGAGGGATTGTTGGTAGGTGCTGCAGGAGAAGACGTAACAGAACCTGCCCCCATTGGGGTGCAACGGGACTTCTTCCGAGGGGAGTTGATGCCGGCCTTTCTGGTGCGCCGCTTGGCGCGGCGCACGGTTCGGGCCGCCTTCTTGCCGAGCTGGGCGAGGGCGAGACGGCTCTCGTCGGAGACGACACCGACGACGGTGCGGATGAAGGTCTCGGACTCGGCGGTACGCAGCCCGATGGCGTCGTCGAACAGCACAGGGATGGTGCGGACGAACTCGCTTGCCTTGGCGGCGGCCTGGCGCATGCGGGTGCCCTTGACGGTGTACGTGAGCAGTCCGGATTCCCTGAGGATGGAGAGGTGGTACTGCACCGTGCGCTCGGACAGCTGGAGCATCCGCACGAGGTAGCCGACGCCCGGCCGGCACGGGGTGAGCTCGGCGAGCAGCTGGGCGAGGCGGATCGTGGTGCTGCCGAAGCGGGGACCGTGGGTACGGGCCGGGCGGTGGGCCTGGCTGTCGCGCACCCAGTGGACGGCTTGCAGCCAGGTGTACGGGTCCGGCGAGATGCGCCCGGAGGTGGTCGATATCCACTGAGAGGGGTCGGGCACGAGCAGGCCGAAGCCGCCCGCCGCCTCCTGCGCCTCGAGGGCGCGGCCGGGCAGGATGGAGCTGGGCACGGAAGTCCTGGTTTCACTGGGCACGGCGGCCTGGCGCCACGAGCTGTCGCAGCTCGGGGCACGGCACCGGCGGATTCGGACGGCGGTACGCGCTGGGCGCGTTCATCGCGAGGGGCAGCCGCCTCGTGCGGGTCGAGGCAGGACGGACCGCCGGAGCCCGCCGGGTCGGCGGGACCGGGGCGGTCAGGCTGCTGGGCGGCGCCCTGGGTCAGGCCGCCATGGCGGCGGGTTCTGCCGCGGCCACCGCGGTCAGCCGTCCGGTATCGAGGTCCAGCTCGTGGGCGAGGTACGGGTCGAGACCGGGGAAATGCTGGACGATCCAGCGGGCCGCCAGCTGCCGGTCGACGAGCGGCTGGCGCACGTGTCGGCGCTGGGCGTCGAAGGCGCTGGCCGTGCGCGGGAACTTGCCGGCTCGGCGGTCCAGCCGGACCATCGCGGCGTCCGGCGCGAGGAGACCGGCGAGGGCCTCGACGAAGGAGGCCGGGGCGGTGGCGATCTCGGTGCTGTCGGGCCTGGTCGGCGACGCGGCTGTACGCGAGAAGGAGGACATGCGAGACTCCTCGGCAGTGGAGCAGGTCGGCCGCGTGGTGGAACAGGTAGGCCGGCTGCTTCGGACGTGGTTGAACGTCCTCGTTGTCGAGGAGCCCGGGAGCGCCAACTCCCGGGCCCTTGGCGAGAACGGCCGAGGTGACCCGTCCTGCGGGCCAGTGGGCCGGCCAGCGCCCTTCGAGAGCGCGCAGAGCGACACCCCCGAGGAGGGCGGACACTTTATTACCCCTTCGGCGGGATCAACGTACACCAAAATGGCCCGCCCTGGGCAATAGATTGACCCTCAAGATGTGCGGTCAGGCACTATCAGGCACTAAAGTGTCCCCGTGGGACGATCTGACACGGGAGGAGCGACGATGGCCAAGCACATCGACGCCGATACGGGGGCTGCGCAGATCGCGGCGCGGCTGGCCTACCTGTTCGAGCACCGGCATCCCGAGGAGCGCGGCCCGTACACGATCGCCGAGGTCGCGGCTGGCACCGGCATCAGCGAGTCCTCGATCAAGCAGCTGCGGGGCGGCGGCAGGGCGAACCCGACGATCAAAACCCTCACCGCGATCAGCACGTTCTTCGACGCACCCCCGACGATCTGGGTCGTGACCGACGAAGAGGTGGAGACGGAACTCGCCAAGCGCGACCTGACGTCAGCCATGCGGGACTCCGGCGTCCAGTCGATCGCGCTGCGCAGCCAGGGGCTCAATGCGAAGAACATGGCGCGCATCACGGAGATGATCGACATGGCGAGAGAATCCCAGGGACTACCCCCGATCCCCCCTACCTGACACCCCGAGCGAAAGGAACGGGTGGCGCTCTTTTCTCGGCCCTGTCTACGCGCATAGATATCTGGCGCGCCCCCTCACCCTCCCGCCGGCTTGGCATCGACCGGGGCGGAGGCGAGAGGCACGCAAGGTCAAGCGCAGGCCGACCCGAGCCCGCCGCCCGGACGGCGACGGCCCAGCATGCGGGGCCCGATTCCGAGCGGCGCGGTGATCACCCGCCGAAGGCAGCACCGGCGGACTCGGCCAAGGCCGCCCGGGGAACCTGGGCTGAGTCCGCCGCAAGGGGTTCAGACGCCGTGAAAGCTGACAATGAATCGCAGCGTGGTGTTGCGCAGCGGGGCCAGGGCCATGATCCGGCAAGGCACCTTGTCGTCACCGCCGTGGGGCATGCGCATGTACCTCACGTCGCCGTCCGGGTGGACGTAGTAGTCGTGGCGGTCCCAGATTTCCTGCGCCTCGGGGCAGCCTTCCATGATGTCCTGCACGAGCTGCTTCAGCTGGACGTGGTCAGGATGCTGCGCCGCTGCGGTCCTAATCTGCGCCAAGAACGGGACAGCCCAATCCTCCTCCCAGTTGACCAGCTGCTCGCGCGCCTCCGGATAGAGGAAGCTCCACCTCATGATGTTGCCGGAGTAGACCCACGGATACATCACCCTGTCCGGTGAGTTGTGCGCGACGACGTTCCAGGCAAGGTCTGAGATATAGGCCGGGCTCGGCAGCATCTTCGCGAGCAGGCGCTGCATGTCGCCGTCCATCGCCGCCATGGCGTCCGGCTCCGCACCGCGCTCGGTGGGTCCGCGCCCGATCGCCCGGTGGAAAAGCGCGAGCTTTTCGGCGTCGTTCAAACGCAGCGTATAGGCGAGTCGATCCAGGAAATCCTCGGAGAAGCTGGCTTCCTCGCCGTTTTCGAGTTTGCTGTACCAGCGGGTGCTGACGCCGATATAACGAGCCATCTCGCTTTTCGAGACTTCGGCAGTTCGACGAGCAGAGCCGGTCGTCTTCACCAGACCCGGAAGGGCATTGGGGTCCAGGCGCCGGCGCCAGCGTTCCACCATGCCCGCCAGAGTCTCATCACGGGCTATCAGGCGTTCGTGGTCGGTCTTCATGAACGTCGATTCTAGGCAGCGGCCGAGAGGCAGGCATGCCGGAGGAGCCTGTGGGGAACACCACACCAACAGCAAAGTCGAATCAACGTAACGAAACGATTTCGATGCTTGTTTTCGGATGATGAACAGTCAGCTGGAAATGATCATGCGGGCCGATTCCCATGGGGCGTCAGATCCCAGTATCGACGGCCCCTGGGGCCAAACGATTACTTTCCGTTAGCACAATCAGGCGATAACGCAGCGAAGTCGATGCGTGTAGCACGAACTACCGGTTCCGGAACTGGTGCTTCCGGAAGTGTTTGTTCCGGAACTGAAAGTTCCGGCGACGGTTTGGCAGGGTGGGGCTACCGGCCGCTGCCAGGTAGCGCCGGGCCTCCCTCACCCCGTTTGGAGTACGTACCCATGTCTCGATCCGCACTCGTCGTCGGCGGCAGCCGTGGCATCGGCCTTGCCGTAGCGCGACAGCTCCGTGAGCAGGGCCACAGGGTCGCCGTCACCTCTCGCAGCGGAAACTCCCCGGAGGAGGGGCTCCTCGCGGTGCCGTGCGACGTCACCAGCCCCGAGTCGGTCGACGCGGCCCTGACCGCGGTCGAGGCGGCGCACGGCCCGATCGAGATCGTCGTGATCAACGCGGGCATCACCCGCGACACCCTTCTGCTCCGCATGAGCGAGGAGGACTTCGACGCCACGCTCCAGACCAACCTGGCCGGGGCATACCGGGTCGCCAAGCGGGCCGTCAAGGGCATGATGCGTGGCCGGTTCGGCCGCCTGGTGTTCATCTCCTCCGCGGGTGCGATGACGGGGGAGGCCGGCCAGGCCAACTACGCCGCCTCCAAGGCGGGCCTGATCGGCTTCGCCCGGTCCCTGGCCCGAGAGCTGGCCTCGCGCGGGATCACCAGCAACGTCGTCGCGCCCGGCCTGACCGAGACCGACATGACCGCTGTGCTGACGGACTCCCAGCGCGAGTCCCTGCTGCAGCGCGTGCCCATGGGCCGCATGGCCCGACCGGACGAGGTCGCGGCTGCTGTCGCCTTCGTGACCTCCGACGCCGCCTCCTACGTGACCGGTGCAGTCATCCCGGTCGATGGTGGCGTCGGCATGGGGCACTGACCCCGGTTGAAGCCGGGCCCTGGGCGCACGAGGGGACGCCCAGGGCCCACCCAAGACTCCAACGGAATTCTTGATCATCTCTGGGAGGTGCCGTGCATGCGGGTTCACTCCGGACCGCCTGCGAAGATCGACTCGGGCGCCTGAATCTGCCGCACCGGTTCAGCGAGAACGACCTGATCGGAGCGGTCGCCTCACTGGTCGGACGGACAATCGCCTGCGAGCCCGTCGATATGAGGGGCGCATTCTCATGCGGACTGCGCAAGAGATATTCCGACCGTGAGGTCATCTACTACGAGAAAAACGCCTCGGCGCTGCATCAGCGACAGATTATTGCCCATGAACTCTCCCACATCCTCTGGGAGCACAAGGGTGAGATCGACCTCGCTGACCTGATGTCTGACGAGGAACTCGCCAGCCTGATGGACTGGAGCATTCTCGGGGTTTCCGCCCGCACGTCGTACGAAACCGACGCGGAAGTCGAGGCGGAAATGATGGCCACTCTCATACTTCAGCGCATGTACCGCGGAGCCGTAATGCCCGCCGCGCGCCCCAGCGCCGCCGATGAGCGCTGGGATGCAATATTCGCCTGATCCCTCAAGGAACAAGTCGTGATCAACGCCATTTTCGGCGGCATGCCCCTGATCCTGCTCGCCGCCTCGCTCTACTGGGCCCTCCGGCGGCGTCCGGGCCAGCGGCCTGCGGGCACTCTGAGCTTGTCCGCTCTCCTCGCTTGCTTCGCGGTCGCCTTCAGCGCCTACCAGCCGACGATCCGGGCGTTGGAGGACGCCGTCTCGCTGGACCTCTCCCGGCTGGTGAGCAACAGTGCGACCCTATCCGCAGGAGCCGCAGTCTCCTCCGTGCTCCTCTACCTCAACTACGACGTCGCCGACGCCCGCCGGCGGGTCCGCTGGCGACTTCGCCTCCTGGCCGTGGCCGTCGCCACCATGGCCGTCGCCTTCGCCGTCACACCCCGCGAGCTGATGTGGAGCACGGCCGAGGCGCAGGGCGGCCTCGACGAGGCACCCACGTCCCTTCACGTCTACTCGGCGGCGTACATCGCCTTCCTTTCGTACGCCGTCTTCGACTGCCTCACCCAGACCTGGACCAGAGCCCGCAAGGCAACCCGGACCACCCAGCGGCTCGGGCTCCGCACGACCGCCGCCGGCTGCGTCGTCGCGCTCCTCTACACCACCTACAAGACCGTCAACGCCGTGGCGGCATTGTTCGATTGGAACGCCATCCCCGGTGGCCCCCGCTGCACAAGCCCGGTCACGCCGGTCAACTGCGCTTTCAGCGTGACTGCGCCAGCCGTCAGCGTGCTACTCATCACGACGGGGCTGACCCTGCCCGCCATTCTCTGGCCGGTAACCCAGTTCCTCCGCCGCCGCTGGGAGCGCCAGTCCATTTCGGACCTCACCCCGCTCTGGCAGGACCTGACGAAGGTGTGCCCCAGCGTCGTCTTCCGGACGATCGGCGGGGCGACCGAGTCCGACCTCGTCCTTCACCGACGGGTCGTGGAAGTCTGCGACGGGATCCTCACCCTGGACGAGCACCGCTCGAGGGCCGTCCAGCACGCAGCAGCAGCAGCGGTCGCCGCCACCCGGCACGCCGGGACCGATCGCGGCGCCGCGATCGTCGAGGCGGCCGTGGTCGCCGGAGCGATTCGGGCCGCCCGTGCAGACGCCCCTGCCCAGGACGATCCTGCCCCGCAGGCATCCGGTGCCGACGCCCGCGAGGGAGACCTGCGCGCCGAGGCGTTGTGGCTACGCTCGGTTTCTCGGCAGTACGCGAGCAACGACATCGTCCACCGCGCCGCTGACCACCAGTTCCCGGCGCTCACTGCGGCCTAGGGAGACATCATGGCCTCCGCATCCCCCTTTGCGGACCCGGAGTTCTACCGGGACCGCTACCCGATCTACGCAGCACTGCGCGGTCGGTCCCCCGTTCTCCAGGTCCCCATGGGCGAAGGCGGCGCGACGGCGGTTGCCGTGACCGGCTACGAGCAGGCGCGCCAGGCATTCAGCGCCGCCCTCTCAAAGGACACCGGGGCCTACTTCGCCGACCGCCCATCCGGCCGTTCACTCCACCCTGCGGTCGCCCACACCATGCTGCACACCGACCCGCCGGCGCACACCCGGCTCCGGCGGCTGGTGAACAAGGCGTTCACCGCCGCCCGGGTCGACGGTCTGCGCCCCTACATCCGTTCCCTCGCTGAGCAGCTCGTCGGGATGTGGCAGCCCGGCAGCGAGGTCGACTTGGTCGAGGAGCTGGCCGGCCCCCTGCCGGTCACCGTCATCTGCCAGCTCCTGGGCGTCCCCCCAATCGACCGGACCTTGATCCGCACCTGGTCGACCGACCTGTTCGCCACCGGCGACCACCAGCGGATCGACGCGGCCTCCCACACCCTGGCCGGCTTCATGGCGGAGCTGATCGCCACCAAGCGCGCGCATCCCGACCACTCACTGCTCGCCGATCTCAGCGCGGTTCACGACGAAGATGCCGACCGGCTCAGCGAGGAAGAGCTGCTCTCCCTCTCCGTGCTGCTGCTGGTCGCCGGCCACGAGACCACGACCGCGGCGATCGGCAACGCCGTGCTTGCGCTGCTCCAGCACCCCGCCGAGCTCGAGCACTTGCGTACCAGCCCGCATTGCATCCGCGGCGCAGTCGACGAACTGCTCCGCTACGACTCCCCGGTCAGCATCGCCACGTGGCGGTGGGCACCTGAGGAGGTGGACCTCGGCGGCACCCAAGTGCCCGCCGGCAGCCCGGTCTTTGTGTGCCCGGGTGCGGCCAACCGCGACCCCTTGCGGTTCCCCGACCCTGATCGGCTCGACCTCGGCCGTGCGGACGCCGCCGCCCATCTCGCCTTTGGCCACGGGATTCACCGCTGCCTCGGTGCCCCGCTGGCCATCGCCGAGATCGAGATCGTGCTCGATGTCCTCCTGGAGCGCTTCCCGGACCTGAAGCTGGCGGTCCCGGCCGACCAGCTCGTCTGGCGCCGGTCCCGGCTGGTTCGCGGCCTTGAGGCTCTGCCGGTGCAGCTGTAGGCGTACGGGTGCGGGGACGCGGATACCTCCGGTCCCCGCACCGCTGGACCCAACTGCCTCCCTCAGCAGGAACCTTGTCGATCGGGCATGCGCTGCCGCGCACCCGCTCCGCCGTGCGCGCCCCACAAGGCGCCACGACGGGCCGGACACCTGAGCAGGCCGCACGGGATTGCTGGACCCTCCACCCCTCCCGACAGCGGGGGTCCTACGCCGTGTCGGTCTTCCCGGCCAGCGCTGCCCGGACCTTGGCCATGCCCCTGGCCGTCACCCGTCCCCGGGCGTCGTCCGGGACGGTCAGGCGACCAGCCCCGGCACACGCCGGACACAACCCCGGCTTCGGCAGCGGATCACGGCACTCCTCGCACTCCGCAACCCGCCGTCTCGTCGCCGTCGCCGCGGGGCGCTCGGCAGGCATCTTCCGGGCGAGGCGTGAGCGCAGCACCCCGGCTGGGGAGTAGACCACCTCCGGCAGCCCGGCCAGCAGCGCCTCCCGCAGCTGCTCCTCCGAACCGCCCCGCGCCATCCACTCCCGCACCATCGGCGCCAGCGCCGCCGCCTCCGCTGCGCCGAGCGGCAGCCGTCGTTCCGGTCTGACCGCGCGCAACAGCACGTTCATCGCGGCGCGAGTCGCCTCGTCCGCCTGTCCGGCAGGCTCGGCGGGTCGGGGAGCGGGAGCGGTTACCTCCCGCCCTCCCTCGGCCTCCGCCGGGCTGTCCTCGATGGCCGGCTCTACCGTTCCGGCGGGGAGGGTAGGTACTTCGACCAGGTCCTTTGGAAGGACGCCACGTTCAGCGGTGTCCGACTCACCGGAGTCCGGTGCAGTGGCACCCGGCAGCCCTCCCGACTGCGGCCGGTCGTAGATGTGCGCCTCCGATCGGATTCTCCCGTTCGGAAGTTGGACCACGTCCACGCGGTAGTACCCCCATGCCCGCAGCTCGTCCAGCGCCGCCGCCAGCGCCTTGCGGCCCTGGGGGCTCGAGTCGGCCATCTGCCGACAGGTCTCACGCCAGTCGGCCGGGCGGGACAGGAGGTCCACCAGCAACCCCCGGGCGGTGTAGGTCATCGCGCGGTTCTGCGCCAACTCGTTCGGGACGATCAGGAAGTTCGACGGGTGCGGGCTGCGGTGGATGATCAGGAAGGGCCTCCTCGCTCCTCAGCCGGGCCAGTCCCAACTGGGGGACGACGGACCATAGCCACGAACCCGCCACAAGTGAAGCCGACACCGAGCGACCTTGATCACACCCCGACCGAACCCGCACGCCGATCGGGCGCCGGCGATTGACGCGTGGACGGCTACGGCCTGTGAGTTGTTCGCCGTCCTCCGGAACTGGTGCAGCAGCGAACCGCATAGCAGGTGGCCTGGGCGCCGTCAGGCAGTCCTCCCTGACTTTCTGGCCCTGTCGAGTCGCCGCAGCAGGAAGGCGGTGGCGTTCGCCCGCTCCCGCGAGCACGGCCGTCCGGACGCGGCCCAGCACCTGGTCGACGTGGTGCTCGACGCCGCCGCCGGACGCTGAACCCGAACGGCCCCGGTGCCCGCCCCGTTGAGCGGGCCCAGCGTGCCGCGCGACCTGACTTACATTCATCTCGGCCAAATGTCACGACAATCGGAAGATTCCGAGAGGGTGAGCTCTGCGGGCGCCTCGCTGCCGGCATCGGCCAGGTGCTACGAGTACCCCGATTCCGGCGGCGCTCGGCGTCCACTACCGCGATGCAACATCTCACCTGGAACGTAGGTCGACTGTGTACCGCAGCTCGGGAATGGTGAAGCCCCTGATGGTTTCTTCGCGGGCGACGCCCTCGGTACACCAGCCGTGCCGTTCATAGAGCCTGCGCGCGCGGGCATTGCCGGTGAGCACCCACAGAGTCGCCTTGTCGAACCCGTCGCGGTGCAGGACATCGTGAGCTGCTCGGACGAGATTGGATGCCAGGCCGTTCCCCCATTGTTGCGGTGCCACGTTCAGCGCCCAGAGCTCTCCCGCGCCGTCCGCGTCCGCGTCGCGGCCAGGACCGACGTGCGCGAAGCCCAGTGGCGTTCCGCTCACCTCAGCAACCAAGATCTTCTCTCTCGGGTCGCGGTCCCTACTCAAGGTCAGTTGCCACGTTGCCGTGCGACGCTCCAGCGTCGTCGCGTCGAGCAGGCCCTGCGGCATGAGTGCGGCGTACCCGACAAGCCAAGCGTCAAGGTGCACTCGGGCCAGCGCTGGACCGTCGTCGGCGACCGCTTCTCGGATCAGCATGTTGAAGTCCTTCCGGTCTGGGCCCCGCCCCTCGGCGAGGCGGGGAGCGTAGCCGACATCGTGGAGCACCGCGACGGCGACCAGCAGGCCATCATCCCGCCTGGTAACGTGGCCAGTTGCTCAGCCCGGTGCGCCACCCCATGGGAGTGCGACCCCGTCTCGACAGGGCGTCGGCCAGCTCCTGCTCGGCGATCCGCCATGCTCACTGGGGCAAGGTCTCCATCACGCTGTCGGCCTCCCCGCCTGGTGCCTGGTCCGTTCGTTGCTGCAAGAGGCCACTGCCCGGGTCGCCGCCTGGGCAGTGGCCTCTCCTGCGCCGGTAGGCCCGGATGCGCTGTTCCGGGCCTACCGGCGGTACGACTACCTGGGTTCTGCCAGGGTCAAGAACTTGCAGCCGAGCCAGCGCTGCAGCACCGGCGGCACCGCGACAGTGCCGTCCGCCTGTTGGTGCTGTTCCAGCAGGGCCGGCACCAGGCGGCTGGTGGCCAGCCCGGAGCCGTTGAGGGTGTGCACGTAGCCGGGCTTTCCCGTTGCGGGGCGGTAGCGAATGTTGCCGCGCCGGGCTTGGTATTCCCGGGCGTTGGATACCGAGCTCACCTCGACGTAGCCGTTGATGCTGGGCAGCCAGACCTCGACGTCGAAGGTCTTGGCCATCGAGGCGCTGGTGTCCTCTGCGGCCAGCCGGGTGATTCGGTAGTGCAGGCCGAGTGCCTCGACCAGGTTGGCCGCCTTGGTCAGGAGTTCCTCGTGGGCGGTGTCGGAGGCGTCGGGGTGTGCGAACTGGAACATCTCGACCTTGTTGAACTGGTGGCCGCGAAGGGTTCCACGGTCGGCGGCGCGGTAGCTGCCGGCCTCGCGCCGATAGCAGGGCGAGTACGCGACGTACTTGCGCGGAAGTTCGTCCTCCGTCAGGACCTCGTCGCGGTGGAGGTTGACCAGGGCGGTCTCCGATGTCGGCAGCAGGAACCGCTGCGGCCCGGCCGGACCCTGTTCGAGGGCGAAGACGTCGTCGGCGAATTTGGGGAACTGGCCTGCGGTGTAGCCAGCCTGATAGGTCAGCAGGTGGGGTGGCAGGATCAGCTCGTAGCCGTCCTGAACGTGGGTCTCGATGAAGAAGTTGAGCAGCGCCCATTCGAGGAGGGCGCCGTTGCCACGGTAGACCCAGTTGCCGGTGCCGGCGAGCTTGGCTCCGCGCTCGTAGTCGATCAGTCCGAGTCGGCGGGCCAGATCGACGTGGTTGTGCGGCTCGAAGTCGAAGTCCGGACGGGTGCCGTGCTCGCGGACGACCTGGTTCTGTTCCTTGCCGCCGGTCGGCACGTCCTCGTCGGGCAGGTTGGGCAGTTGGTCGAGGAATGCCTGGCGCTCGCCGGCCAGGGCTGTGAGCTGCTCTTCGAGCACGGCAAGGCGGGTACCGAGTTCGGTTGCCTCGGTGCGCTTGGCGACGGCGGCCGGGTCCGCCGGGTCGAGCCGCGCGATCTCGCGGGAGATCTGCTTGCGTTCGGCGCGTAGCGTCTCGACCTCGGTCGTGCCGTTCCTGTAGTTCTCGTCCAGGGCGAGGAAGGCGTTGAGGTCGATGTGAACGGCTCGCTTCGCCAGCGCGCGCTCGACGCGCTGGGGGTGCTCGCGGATCACGGTGATGTCCAGCATTTCGGGTCCCATCGATCAGTCGGAGTGCGACGTGATCCCTTGGGGGCGTGGGCGAGAAGGGAACTCGCGGTGCCACCACGCCTTCGCCGTCACCCGGAGATGACGGCCTCGACAGCTCGATAACGGAAGCGAACCGGCGGGGCATTGGACCGCAAATAGGCCGTTCCTCCCCGCACTCGGGAGGGGATTCACCCCAGGACGCGAGACTGCCTTCCCAGCTGCCGGCAGCTCTCTCGGCTCGCGTGCCCTGCGGCTACTTGTCTCCGTCAGCGCGTTGCCCAGAGGATAGGGCGCCCGGGGCGCCGGGAGCAACGCAGAATCGCAGTCCAGATCCGACCGATCACCCTGAGCCACGTCGCGGTGATGGGCGCGGATCCCTCTCTTGCCAGCTCAGCAGCCTCCTTGCCACCCGGTTCTCGTGAGGGCCGGCCGCCGAAGCTGGTCAGCGGCGCTTAGCCGCGCGATCAGCCCGCGCACTCCGTCCGTGACGTTCGGCAGGGCGTTCGGCCTGGCCGGCCGGTCGGACGGTGGGGCTGCCACTGTTCGAGTCGCTGGAGGTGCTCGGCCGCGAGCGGACCCTGGCACGCCTGGACAAGGCTCTGGCCGAGTTGGCGTGATGCCCGGGGGGACGACACTGTGCGCCTTCCGGCTGCTCAGCGCAGATCGACGCGGACGACCCGGAACAGACGAGGCCAAGGAAGCCAGCGGCCTTGGCGTGCGCCCTCCAAGCGGCGTCGGGTTTCGTCATCCGGTCGAGATGACATTGAGCACCTTGAGTCGTTCTTCTGGAATCGAGCGGCCGAGCGCTGTTGCGGCATCCTCCCAGCGCGCGCGGCTGCTGGTCGAGGTGTTGCGCGAACTCGCCCCCCTGCTGTCGCATGCAGCCGATGCATGCCCGAGGCTTTCACTACCTGTCGCGGCGCGGTCTCAACCAGGTTCAACCGCCTCTACCCTATATACACCTGAAGAACCATCAGCTGGAGGATCTTGACGTGGGCCTGAAGCAGAGCGATTGGGTGGCCGCAGCTGCGGACCAGGTGATCGCCGAGGGAAAACGCCGTGGCGGGGCTCCGCTGGTGTGCGCATCCGGGGTCAGCCCGTCCGGCCCGATCCATCTTGGGAACCTGCGCGAGATTATGGTGCCGCACTTCGTCGCGGACGAGATTCGCCGCCGAGGTCTGGAGTGCCGGCACCTACTGTCCTGGGACGACTACGACCGGCTCCGGAAGGTGCCAGCCGGCGTCCCGGCGAGCTTCTCCGAGCACATCGGCCGACCGCTGACCGCGGTGCCCGATCCCTGCGGTGAACACGAGAACTGGGCGGAGCACTTCAAGGCGCCGCTTCGTTCGGCCTTGGCCCAACTGGGTGTTGAGGTTGACGAGATCAGCCAGACGCAGATGTATACGTCGGGGGCCTACCGTGAGCAGATCGTGCACGCGATGCGTCACCGGCAGCAGATCGACGGTGTCCTCGGCCGGTACCGAACGAAGAAGGCCGAGGTGGAGGTGGAGCAGGACGAGGAGGACCTGGCCGCCGCCAGCGCGGGAGGCTACTACCCATATCGGCCGTACTGCGAGGTCTGCGGGCGGGACTCCACCGCGGTCACCAGCTTCGACGACGCCAGCACGCAGATGCGGTACCGGTGCGAGTGCGGTCATTCAGGTGACTTTGCGCTCTCCGAGACGGACGGCGGGAAGCTGGTCTGGAAGGTGGACTGGCCGATGCGCTGGGCCTTCGAGGGCGTGACCTTCGAGGCGGGCGGCGTGGACCACTCCTCACCGGGCTCGTCGTTCACCGTTGGATCGCAGCTGGTGCGCGAGGTCTTCGATGGGCTCCCTCCGTCGTATCTCGGGTACAGCTTCGTGGGGATCAGCGGTATGGCGAAGATGTCTTCGTCGAAGGGTGGTGTCCCCACCCCGATCGACATCTTGGAGGTCTTGGAGCCTGCCGTGCTGCGGTGGCTCTACAACCGCCGCCAACCGCGCCAGTCGTTCCAGATCGCGCTGGACCAGGAGATCCTGCGGCTCTACGACGAGTGGGACGCGCTCGAGCGCAAGGTGGCTGCGGGGACGGCGACGGACCTTGATGTCGCGGTACGGGCCCGTTCGGTCGGTCCGGCGGCCGGACCACTGCCGTCCACGCCCCGGCCTCTGCCGTTCCGCACGCTGGCGTCGGTGGCGGACGTGGCGGCTGGCGACCCGGAGCAGACGCTGCGCATCCTCCGGGACTTCACTGTTGAGGAACCGCTCGCCAGTTTGGCGGAGTCCCAGCCCCGGTTGGACCGCGCGCAGACGTGGGTGACCACCTACGTCCCGGCCGAGGACCGCACGCAGGTTCGCGCTGAGCCCGACCGGGCCCGGCTGGAACAGCTGGCCCCTGCGCAGCGGGAGGCGCTGAAGCTGCTTCTGGATGGCTTGGACGAGCACTGGTCGCTCGACGGGCTGACGTCGCTGGTTTACGGGGTGCCGAAGATCCAGGCGGGACTGCCGTTGGATGCTCCGGCGTCGCCGGAGCTGAAGGCCGCGCAGCGGGAGCTGTTCGTGCTGCTGTACGAGCTGCTGGTTGGTCGGGACACCGGTCCTCGGCTTCCCACCTTGCTGCTGGCGCTCGGTGCGGACCGGATTCGGTCGCTGCTGACCGTGGCGTAGACGGGAGGCTGCGGAGGCTGATCGCGGGCCTCCTCGCTGATCACCCCCGAGGGCCGGGTCGGAGCGTGATGCTTCGGCCCGGCCCTCGGTGTTGGTCAGGCTGCCGGTTGGCGCCTGGTGCGGGTGAGGATCTCGTCGGCGATCTCGGTGGCCGGGCGGTGTTCGGTGTCGATGTGGTCGGCGAAGGCCGGCTGGCTCAGGGCTTCGAGGCAGCGTTCGACCTGATTGCCCTCCCAGCTGAGCGGTCCCCACTTGTCGGGGCGTTCGCCGCGCTCTCGCAGACGGTTGCGGATGGCAGCGGCCGGGGCCAGCAGGGTGAAGTGCCGGACGTCATGGCCGGCGTCGCGCAGTGGTTGGACGATCTGGTCGAAGACGGCGTGGCGGGCGATGGTCATGGGGACGATAATCGGGCGGTCGTAGGTGCGGGCGGCCCGGTCGATCATGCAGTGGGTGAGCGGCGGCCAGAGGGGCTCCAGCTCGAACTCTTCGGTACGCAGGGGCGCGGGGAGCTGGGCCCAGAGCATGTGCCCGAGGTCCTCGGGGTTGATGACCAGGGCCTGGGGCAAGCGTTCGGCGAGAAGGGCTGTGGTAGTGCTCTTGCCTACGCCGAACGGGCCGTTGACGAAGATGATCACGGAAGCGGGGCCTTTCTGCTGGATGGTCAGAAAAGCTCGACGTAGCGGTTCGGGTAGGCGTGGGCGTCGTACCGCAGGACGAGCACGGTGTACCGCTGGTGTGCGCGCAGGGTGTTGGTGGCGTGCTTGATCTCGCGCAAGCGGTCGGTCATGGCGGTGCGGACGGCGGGGTCGGTGTTGCCGCTCTGGGCGACGGCGCGGTCGACGGTGGAGCGACAGTAGTGGTCGATGGCGTCGTCGGGCTCGGGGGTGAGGGCGTGGTCGGTCCGGTGGAGGACGTCGAGGCCGGTGAAGAGGGTGAGGGCCTGGTCGCGGGTCTCCATGGGGCTGGTGATGCCGAAAACCTCGCGGCGGACGGCGGCGGCGTGCTCGGGCAGGGGTTCGGGGGCCCAGAATGGAGCGGCGAGAACGTATCCGCCATCGTCGAGGAAGCCGAGTAGCCGCGTCGCCATCGCGGGCGGGTCGGGGAAGAAGCCGAGCGCGGCGCCGATGGCGATGTGGCTGAAGGTGTGCTCGGGCTGGTAGGTGGTGCCGTCTGCCTGGTGGTAGGTGAGGCGCAGGGCGGGGTCGAGGAGGCCGTGGTTGTAGCGGGCGAGGGCGACCGAGTCGGCGCTGAGGTCGAAGCCGGTGGCGGTACAGCCGGTGAGGCGGGCGAGTTCACGCGAGGTGAATCCGGTCGTGCAGGCAACGTCGAGCAGGTGGTGCTGGGGGCCGAGGCGCGAGTGCAGGGCCCAGGTGTTGAGCGTGGAGTGGGCACCGGGCATCACGTTGGTCTGGTTGATCATGGCGACGAAGTCGGGGTAGCTGGCGGCCCAGACTTCGGCGGAGGACCTGGGCACCGTGGGCAGGGGCCAGGTGAGCGTGGTGGTCATGGAGTCCTCTCTGTGGTGGGCAGCGTCGGGATGCGGCGTTGGGTTGGTACGCGGCGGGGGTGGAGGGCGGCCAGGCGGGTGACGCTCATGCCAAAGCCGGTGCATGGGGGCAGTCCGCTGTCGTACAGGTCGATGACCTTCTGGTACGTGCGGTGGACCAGGTGACGATCGGCCGTGAACTGGGCGGCGAAGGCGTCGGCCAGCCGGTGGGGGTCCCGTTCGTTGGCGGCGATCTCTGCCAGTTCGAGGCCGTCGGAGTACAGCCAGATGCGCTGGGCCTGGCGGCCGGTGCCGGCAATCAGGGGCGAGGCGGGGCCGGGGATGTCGGTGATCGCCGTCAGGCCGCGCAGCTGCTGTCGGACGCTGTGGCGCCACAGCCGTCGGGCCAGGCGGTCGGGGTCGTCGGTTCGCTCGGCGGTGTAGGGGGTGCGTTCGACGGCGAGGGACTGGACAGCGGTGGTGTCGGCGGGGTCGATTCCGGTGATCTCGCGGAAGGCGTCGTCGAAGGTCCGGTGGGTCAGCGGGGCCGCGATGCCGGTGGTGGCCGTGACGAGGTCGGCGAGGTAGACGGTGGCCTGATCGAGGGTGAGGTCGGCGGCGTACGCCTCCAGCATCACGAACTCGACGGCGGGCCGCGCTCGTTGGCCCTCGTTGCGGAAGGAGGGGCCGATCTCGTAGCAGCGGGTGGTGCCGGACGCGATGACGGCGAGGAGGTCGAGTTCGCTTGTGACGCGCAGGTACTGGCGGCGTTCGGCGGCGTGTGCCCAGGTGGTGAACGGCCGTGCCGATCCTCCGAAGTAGCCGTCGGTGAGGACGGGGCTGATGGTCTCGCGGAATCCTCCGGCGGCAAGGTGAGCACGCAGCGGGCCGAGGACCGGGGTGAGGTGGGCGGCAGGCGGTAACGGCGGTGGTGCTCCTGGCTCGTGGCGTTCCAGGTGTCGGACGAAGAGGGTGGGACGGCCGGTGCGGCTGGTGGAGCAGGTACCTCGGACGACGATGAGGTCTCCGGTGTGCAGGCCGGCGGCGGTGGCGGGGTCGAAGGCGAGCTGGGCGGTGTGGCGGTCCCAGGCGAGGCCGGCGAAGGCGACGTGGCTGTGGGTGCGGACTGCGGTGATGCGGCCGGACAGGGTGAGGACTTGTTCGGAGGCCGGCCAGGCGTCCCAGTCAGCGGTCGGCAGCGGGTCGGGGCCGCGGTCGCCGGTCCGGGCGCGGCTTCGTGGAACAGGGGCGAGCGGGTCGTTGGGGGCGGTGAGGGTCAGCAGGAGGGTGACCGGGTCGTCGGTGCGGGGGTCGAGGAGCCAGGCGGTTCGGCGGAGCAGGTCGCGGTGGAGACGGTTGTCGGTGTCGGGCAGCAGGCGCAGGAGGTGGAGGACGGCGGCGGCGCGCAGGGTGGTGAGGCGGCAGGGGATGACGGCGGTGAGCATGCGGGTGGCGGCGGCCAGCCGGGTGGGGTCGGCGGTGCCGTGGGGCCAGGGCGGCCGGCCGGGTTCGGCGGCTACGGCGAGGGCGTGGTGGAGGATGTCGAGTTCGCGTGGGCCGCGGGTGGCCGGGTCGGTGTGGAGGGTGACGGCGGGGTGGGGGCCGTGGCCGAGGAGGCGGGCGATGCCGGCCAGGAGTTCGTCGGTGCCGTCGGCGGGGTGGGTGGTGAACAGCACGGCGGCGGCGCTGAGCAGGTCGGCGGGCGCGTCCCAGGTTGTGGGCGAGGTGGAGGCGTGGGTGGCGGTGATGGCGTTGGTCAGGGTGGTGAGGCTGGTGGGGGTCATGTCGTCTCCGGGTTGGTCGGGCTGGGGCTCCACCAGGTGACGGGCGGGTCGCCGGGTTTGATTGCGGCGACGAACTTGGCGGCCTCGCAGGTTTGTTGGGCGAGGTCGGCGTCGTAGGGGGTGCCTGCTGTGCGGTGGGCCTCGCGGATGCGCTGCCGGATGGCGGGCGCGATGGCGGTGCCCTTGGGGGTGGCGTGCCGGTCGAAGGAGTGGACGGGTTGGAGAAGGAGGAAGGTGGAGGTCGATCCGCGGGTGGAGCGCGGGGAGGTATCGGGGTAGCAGGGCGCGAAGACGACCAAGAACCAGCGGATGCCGGCGAGGCTCAGCCACCAGCCGTCGGCGCCCGCGTGCGCGAGTTCGGCGGTTGGGTCGGCTCCGGACTGGGCCAGCAAGCTGGTGACGGTCGCGCGGACGGTGGTGGTGAGGGCCTCGAGGGTGGCGCCGAGGCGGGGGTTGGTGAGTTGGAGGACCAGGCCGTCGAGTTCCTCGTGCTCGATGCGGCGCGCGAAATCTGCGAGGGCGGGCCAGGCTGTTCGGCCAGCCTGGTGCGGGTCGGGCCCGGGGTAGGCGGGGACGGTCTCGATGCGGGCCCTGGCGGCGAACAGGCAGGCGGAGCCGCGTTGGATGGGGGCGAAGCCGTCTTCAGTCACGGGTGGCCACCGCCCAGGGGTCGAGGTGGCTGCGCGAGGCCAGTGGTCCGTCCGCGCCCTGGTACTTGCCGTTGTAGAGCTGGTCGATCTCGCCGTAGGTTTCCCACCAGCTGACCTGCGCCACCGGCATACCGGGGTACAGGACCGTGGGGAGGGTGGCGTACAGCTGCAGCGTGGAGCAGCCGTAGAAGCCGAGATCGATGAGGTCGGCGGTGCAGTGGGCGAACGTGCCGCGGCGGGCGAACCCGGATGTGGCGTGCACGATGGGAACGAGCGTGTCGCTACCGAAGCGTTCGACGGTGTGGCCCAGGGCGAAGTCACCGCGTTCGAGCCGGTAGCCGGTCGACGGGATCTCGCGGTACTCAACCTCGGGCTCGCGCGTCGGGTCGAGGACCTCGTCCAGGTAGACGCCCACGCGGTTTCCCAGGGTCAGGTCGTAGCTGTTGGTCGTGCAGCGGCGCAGGTCGAACGGGTCGATCTTGATGCGGCCCTGCTCAACTTCCCGGGCGATCTGGGGGCCGGTAAGGATCACGACGGTGCTCCGATCAACATCTGGGACTCGCAGGGGTGATTGAAGCGGGCGTAGGTCGCCGAGCTGGGTTGGATGAGCCCGGTGTTGTGCCAGAAGCTGACCTGGCCTGCGACCATGCCGGGGTATATCCGGATCGGCAGGGCAGCGACGATCTCCAGCGTCCAGCGGTGGCAGGAGGTGGTGTGGCCGAGGTCTGCCGACAGCTGGAGGAACAGCCCGCGGCGGCCGTTGCTGCTGCACCCGATCAGCCGCATCGCGAACAGGGCGCTGCCGATCGTCTCCGCGGTGTGTCCGAGGTACATCCGGTGCGGCTCCAGCACGAAGCCCTCGTCCGGCAGCTCCATCTCCAGCCACGTGCCGGTGGGGTCGTCGAAGACCTTCAGCCCCCGGCCCAGGTGGTAGTTGATGGAGTTGGGGTTGACGCCAGCCGGGTCGTAGGGGGAGAAGACGATGTGGCCCTGCGCGATGAACCGCCGGATGGCCTCGCCAGTGAGGATCACCGTTTCACCTCCCGTTCGACGCGCACCGGCAGGAAGGTCGCGGAGCGGATCACCTGCGAGGGCTTCCAGGTCGCTCCGTCCTCCATGTGAAGCCGGCTGCCCCGCCGCAGAACGGAGCGCATCACGGCGGCGGCCTCCATACGGGCCAGCGCGGCACCGAAGCAGGCGTGCGGGCCGTGACCGAAGCCGACGTGCGGGTTCGGCCGCCGTCCGGGTCGGAACTCCTGCGGCTGCTCGAACACCTCCGGGTCGCGGTTCGCAGACGCCTGCAGTAGCACCAACCGTCGGCCCGCCGGCACCGGGACACCGAAGACCTCGCAGTCCGCGGTCGCCGTCCGGGCGGTGATCAACGCCGGGCCGTCCAGGCGCAGGACCTCCTCGACGAACCCGGCTACGGACTGATCCGAGCCGACCGCTGCCTCCGCCAGTTCCGGGTGATCCGCCATCGCAGCGAGCAGCGCGCCGATCAGCCCGGTGGTCGTCTCATGGCCGCCGATCAGCAATGCGATCAGATTGGCCACCGCCTCCTCCAGGGTGAGGCGCTCCCCGTGCTCCTCCACCTCGATCAGGTCCGAGACGATGTCTCCGGCCGCCCGGGTGCGGCGGTGCTCGATGAGGCCGGTGAAGTAGTCCCACAGGCCGGCCCAGGCTCCAGCGAGCCGCTTCTCCTGGTCGTCGGTGAGCGCGGGCTCGGTGAGCAGGATGACGTCGTCGGACCAACTCTTGACGAGGTTCCGGTCGCTGTCCGGGATGCCCAGCAGTGCGCAGATCGTGTGGACCGGCAGGGGCTCCGCGATACTGCCCACTCCGTCACCGCCGCCGGAGGCCACGAACCGGGACACGAGCGCGTCGGCCGCCACCGCTATCTGGGGCTCCAGGGCGGCGATCCGGCGAGGCGCGAACGCCTTAGCCAGAAGGCCCCGCAGCCGCGGGTGTTGCGGCGGGTCCGCATAGAGCACCCAGGATGCGACCGGTTCGAGCACCGGGCGGAGCACCGGGCGGATCTCATCCAACATGCCGACGGCGGTCGGCGCGCACACGAAGCCCGGGTGCCGGAGCAGGTGGCGCACTTCCTGGTGCCGCGTGAAGACGAGCCGTCCGCTGCCCAGGTCCGGGCAGTCGATGGCCCGAGGCCCTCCACCCAGAGCGGTGAGCGCAGCTTCACGCCCATCCCCCGAGGAGAGGGCCCTTAAGACAGTGGCCTGGTCCATGTTCCTGCCTCCCATCCGCCCGGTGTCGCGAGGAGCCAGCCCGGACCGTCGCGAAACCGGACGGACGTAGCACCAGGCGGGGAGGCTCACAGGCGGCAATCAGGCCGTGGCGTAACAAAGTTCGAGGGGCGACGGGAGGCGCCTGCCGGTCGCAGCTGGCGCGCGGTCCCGATCCCGACCGTCAACCGATGATGACGCTACGTCAGGCAAACGGCAAGAGGGTCGAAAAGGAAACCCTGTCCCTTTCGGTGAACGGGCATTTGCGAGCTACTGCCCAAGCACTAGCCTTTCCTCAACGCAGGAACAGGAGGTGGAAGGTGGCCGTCGAGCCGACCCCGCGACGACGCCGACTCGGCAGGGAAGTCCGGCACGCCCGTCAGCGCCTCGGCTGGAGTCTCGAGGAGGCCGCCGAGAAGCTCGGGTACAGCTCTGCCTCAACCATCTCGAAGATCGAGAACGGCACGCAGGGCATCAAGCTTCAACAGCTGCCGCACTACTTCGCCGTCTTGGAGATCGGCGATCTTGTCGTCCAAGCAGCATGGCGCGAGATGGTCCGAAACGCGCGCGACCGCAACTGGCAGCAGCAGTACCCAGGCGTCGCGGACGATCCCCTCGGCGACTACCTGGTGAACTTGGAGATCGCCGATAGCTTGTTCATCTGGTCCCCGGTCGCTGTCCACGGACTTCTCCAGGCCGACGAATACGAGTTGGCCGTGATCATCGCCGGCCGCGCTTGGAAGAGCGACGCAGACATCCAGCGTTTCATCACCGTGCGGCGGAACAGCCGCCGAGCGGCCCTCTCCCGCAAGACTCCACTCCGGATCTGGGCAGTGCTCACCGAGGCCCAACTACGCCAGGAGGTCGGAGGCCGGACGACGGCCCGCGCTCAGGTGCTCCACCTGATCGAACTCGCCAGTACCCACCGGAACATCGTCATTCAGGTCATCCCCCTGTCACATGGCGCACACGCCGGCTGCGACGGTCCGTTCATGGCCTGGACGTTCCCGACCGGCCACGACTCGGTCACCATCGAGGGCATGAAGACCGCACTCCACCTCAACGACCCCGCGACGGTGGCGGACTACCGCACCACCAGCGATCACCTGAAGACAGATGCCCTGCCGCCGAAGGAATCGCTCGAACTTCTCGCTCAAATCGCCAAGGATCTCTCGTGACTCACGACCCCCGCCTCTTTTCTGCTGACTCCAACAGCGTCGTCACTGCCGACGAGAAGAACCACCTCGATCCATCATGGGTCAACAAGCAGCTGGAGCAGGCGGAATGGCTGACGGCCAGCACCGGCGGAAGTAACTGCCTCGAAGTCGCCTTCCTGGACCGCGGCATGGTCGGATTCCGTGACTCCCTGAACCAGACCAAGGACCCGCTCCTCCTCTCGTGGGGCGAATGGGCGGACTTCCTCGCTGGCGCGAAGGCCGGCCGGTTCGATCGCCCCGGTCCTGCCGACGCCTGATACCGAGCCGGACTGTCACTGCCTGCTCCCCCCAGGCAAGCCACTGACGACTCACCGCGTGCCGAAGCTTCCAGGGCCGTCCGTATCGCCCACCTGGGAGCTTCGGGTGTTGGCCAGCCACAGCCCTTTGTATTGGATCAGGGGGTGTCGGTGGTCTGCTCTGGTAATGCCGGCCGGGACGTAGCCCCAGGATCGCACCAAGTCCTGCGTCGTGGTCCGGTCTCGTTCCTCGTTGTAGACGCCGATGATCAGCCGCCCGCCAGGGGCGACGACATGGTCCAGCAGATGGGCCACGTACGCTCCACGCAGGTCCGCCGGCACGTAGTCCACGCCGGTGCGGACGGCGTCGAAGCGGCGTGGAGGCTTCCAGCCCATCGCGTTGGCGGTCCAGATTCGACACGCCCACTGCGGGCAGCGGGTTCGGGCGAGGTCGGCGAGGGCGGTGGAGATCTCGACCCCGTAGGGCTCGATGGTGATCCCGGCTTCGGCCGCCCAGGCGGTCAGGCTCTCCATCAGGTGGCCGTTGGCGCATCCGATGTCCAGGAACGTCCCGCCGTGGGGCGGGAGCAGGTCGACGAGCAGGCTGCGGGCTTCTCGCCAGCGGGTCTCGTCGCCGCTGTGGCCGGACTGGGCCCGCGGGTTGTCGCCGTTGAGGTAGGCCGGTTCGATGACCCCCAGGACGGCGGTGTGCCACTCGGTGGCCGTGATCTCGCCCGCCTGGTACGCGTCGTCGATGGGTGCCAGATCGCGCCAGCCTCGCTCCTTCGCGCTCGCGATGTCCTCAGCGTCGTGGCCGACCGGACGGCGCGTGTCGGGGTCCATGCGTACTCCTTCCTTATCCCTAACGTTGGCGCCTTGCAGGCAGGGTGACGTCCAGTACCCTTGAAGAGCGTGGATCAGCCGCGCGGCCTCCCGGTGCGCCGGCCCCATTCGCGGGTCGTTCGAACCGGCGTGTGGTCCAACGATCTTCGCCAGCACGAACAGCTGCATCACCATCCCGTCGCGGCTCTCAAGGTCTGCCCGGCGCTCCCTCCGCACCCGATCCGCGAGCGCCGGTACGGCGAGCGAGGCGGCGAACAGCGATGCCGAGTCGAGGCCGCGTGGCGCCATTCCCCAGTCCTCCCAGTCGAACATGCAGAACTCGCCAGGGCCGGTGACGTTCGCCCAGTTCAGGTCGGCGTGAGCAGGACACCACTGGTCCACCCGGGTGTCGTGCGCTCCTGGAAATGCGGCCTTGATTGTGTCGTCGACCAGCTGCTTCGTGATCCGTTCGGTGTCCGGGGCCGCAACCCGGGCCGTTCGTTGACGGGCCAGCTCTGCCAGCGAGGCGTTCAGCGAGCGCCACCAATCGTCCGGCAGCTCCGGGTCGACGGTCACCACCGCGGGTCCGACCGGGAGTTCGGGCAGCAGCGAGATCTCGTCCGCGTGCCAGATCGCATGGTCGTCCGGGTCCTGCCATGTCGCCGACCTGTACCAGCGTGGCATCGCCACGCCGGGCAACGCCGCTGCGGCTTCGAATCCGCCCCAGCCCTGCTCCCGCGCCCGCGCCCAGGGGCGGCGTTCGACCCGGGTCCAGGTGTCGCGGTCGGTGCCGGTTCCGACCGTCCGGCGCTTGCGCACCACACTGCGCCGGTCCAGCCTCGTGCCGAGGCGCTGCTCAGCCTGGTCCAGGACGTGACCGACGGGCTCCTGCCGGAGGTCCATGGTCTACCGGACGAGGCCGGCGTCGGTGCCCTGCGGCGGGGTGACACCAGTCAGCTCACGCGCCCGCTCGGCGAGGAGCGGGGCGAGTTCTGGGTAGTACCCCCGATCGACAGCCTGGAGCATCTCCGCGAGAGCGATGAGCTGACCCACGCGTCCAGCCGGAGTGTCGAGGATGTCGGCGAACTCCGTGCGGATGCGGTCCGCGACCGCGGGCACGAGGAGGCTACTGACCCACAGGACCGCAGGGTCGTAGCCGACCGGCACCAGGCCCCAGCGTTCCCAGTCGAGGATCTTGAGCGGCGCGGCGGTCAGGTTGGCCCACTGGAGATCACCGTGCCCGGTGATCCGCTCGATTTCGGCCGGGGCCGGGATGCCGAGGTACTTCGGGAAGACCTCTTCAACCCATGTCTGACGCAGAGTAATCTTCGTGCTCGGCGCTTCCGCGATGCCGGCCACCGCGCTCCGCAGCCCGGTCCACCAGCTGTCGTCCAGGCCCGGGTCGTCGCGAAGATCCGGGGTCGAGGAGACCGCGGGTCCTACCAGGTCGAAGACGTCGGCCTGGTAAAACCAGCCGGACACCGTCCAGTCCACGGTGCCGTGGAGCCGGGGTCGCGGGACGGACGCGTGGACGCGCTGCTCCGCGCCGAGGGCCCCCTGGCCGGTCGGCCGGGGCGCCCGGTCGCAGTTGCTTCTGGAGACGCGGAGCCAGGTGTTCTCGGCCCGGCGACCGACGGTGGTTCCGGAGGTACCAAAGACCGGCGGTTCGGTGCACACGAGGCCGAGGAACGCTGCGGCCTTCTGGTGTGCTGCCATCAGGCTGTGCCGGGTGTCGTCATCCGGCCGAAAGGGCATCAAGCACTCCTGAGTCGCTTGTCGGGAATCGGTTCGGCGAGGGCCACCCTGGCATCGTCCCAGTGCCGACGGGTGCTGGTCACGTTGAGGCCGACGTCCAGCGCCCACCATGCTCCAATGACCTGCGGCGTGCAGGGTCGTCCGGCTGGACTAGGTTCACCAGTTCGGGTGTCATCAGGCCGGGCAGCCCCACGCCCTACAGGCTCGCTCCGGCTCGACGCGGGATAACTGTGGAGAACCGCGAGCATTCGTCGCGAGCACCGGTATCGTTGACTCGGCGTACAGGTAACGTAGTTGGCCGTCGATCATATTCCCTCCTGCGCTTCACTGCGCCTGTCAGAAGTTCAAGGGAACCGCATGGAATTTCTACCGATCGAGCGCGCTGCTGAGGCGTTCCAGCAGCCGGTGACCGCCGGCGAGATCCAGGCGGTCTGCCAGCGGGTCTTCGACGCCGACGTACTGTCCGCCAGAGAGTTGGGCTCGGGCATGTACAACAACACCTACCGCGTGGCCGTAACCGGACACGAACGTCCCGTGATCCTCCGGATCGCTCCGGAGCCGGGTCGGCAGTTCCGCTCCGAGCTGCAGTTGATGCGCAACGAGTACGCCAGCGTGCCATGGTTGACGGCAATTGCGCCTCTCATGCCGCGTGTCATTGCCGCGGATTGGTCGCACGAGGTGATCGGCCGGGACTACATGGTCCAGACCCATCTTGACGGCGTACCCGCCCCCGAAGGTCTCGGTAGGTACTCCCGCACGAGCTGGCCGAGCTTCTTCCGGCAGATGGGCTCGATCGCGCGGAAGATCCACGAGGTGCGCGGTCCGCACTTCGGCCCCGTCGCCGGCCCGGCATACTCCGCGTGGAGCACGGCCGTGGCGGCCTCTTTGGAGGACATCGCTGCCGATCTCGACGCGGTCGGCTTGGACTCCGCTGATCTGCGTAAGGTAGCCGAAGTAGCGAGCCAGCACCGTGCAGTTCTCGACGAGATCACCGAGCCACGATTTCTCTCGGGTGACCTGTGGACCGTCAATGTGATGCTCGCCGAGAGCGCACCCGAACCAGTGATCTCCGGAGTCCTCGACCTGGACCGCACCTGGTGGGGTGATCCTGCTGCGGACTGGACGATCCGCATGGCGATGGCGAAGGCAGACGAGCGGGAGGCGTTCTGGGAAGGCTACGGCCCCCAGGACCGTTCCCCTGCCGCGGTGCTGCGCTCGCGAATCTACGAGGCCCGCCACATCGGTGCCATCCGCCTGGAGCGGCATCGGCTGGGAAATGTTGACACGGTGCCGCAGACGTACGAGCTGATGCGGGACGTACTCGACCAGCTTCAGGCGTGAGTCGCAGTGTCGCGCTGCCGGGAGGTCTCGCGGCTCGGCATGCGTTGGACGCCGGTCTGCGCCGCTCGCAGCTCGGTCATGAAGTGGTCCTGTGGCTGGACGTAGGCGCGCAGGTCGACGTCGTGCAGCAGTACAGGTGGCCGGCTCAGCAGATGCGTGCCGGCGGCGATGAGGAAGGTGCGGGTCGCGGCGTCGCTGCCTCGCTTCGTGCGTGGCGCCTGATAGAGCAGGTACGCCGCCTGCAGCCAAGCAGTCAGCGCGGCGGCCGGGGTGCGGTGGTCCTGGGCGAGCAGAGTCATGGCGCTGCGAAATATTGCCCTTCGGTCCGTTTCCGGAGAGCTGGCGCTGTAGACCAGCTGACCGTCGGTGACAATCCGGGAGGTATCCCCGCCCCTTGCGGCGACACGGGCGACCATCACGGCCGCAGCATTGTGGGCGGCACTGCCTCGCAGTAGTCGCATCCCGTGTGCTGCCTGACCGTGACCGTCGGGCAGCGTGACGCGGTTGCACACGACGTCCACGCCGGGCCATTGGGTGAACCTTTCGGTGATCAGCGCGGCGATCCGTCGCATGGTCCGGCTGGCGGGAGTCTCGGCGCCGCCGAGGTAGGTCCGCGTGGCCGGATCCCATGTGGCACCGTCCCGGAACCGCTCGTGCTCCCCGATCCGAAAGAGGTTCGGGTTGTCGTCGGTGATCGGTGTGCGGAACTGCTCCGCCGAAGCTGCGTCGTAACGGCCAGACGGGTGCGGGTTCGCCACCGCGGTCCGGTACCGCCAGTCCTCCGCTGCTTCGAACGCCGTGCTAAATGCCGTGGCCCGCGCGCTAATGTCGCGGGCCGTAGGCAGAACTTCGGTCAACATCCGGTGGAGTGAGAGTGCTGCCTCAGCCTGACGGTCAGCGAACTCGCGCACGATCCGCTGGGCGGTCGGCTCGTTGCTACGCAGAACCACGTCCGGTGTCGGGAAGCACTCAGCTGTGATCAGCGTGGGAGCTGGACGGGACATCCTAGGTCTCCGTGGTCGTGGAGTGGCTGCCCGGCCAGTCGCCGGGCTCGACGTCAATGCGGATCTGGTCAAACAGCTGCTCTGCATATAGGTCGACAGACTGCTGGTTGGGGCCGACCACGACGAAGCTTCCGAGGCGGGCGGTGTTGTCCGTGGCTCCGTTGACGGTCTGCCCGACGGCCTTGCGTACGCGGACGATCGGAACTCGGGGGCTGGGGTCGGGTAGTCCGGTCACGGTCGCCAGGCGTCCAGGGTGCGGGCTGGTCAAGAAGCGCACGGTGGCGTAACCGCTGCGGGTCGGGGCTAGGTTGGCCGGGCGACCCAAGGCCGTTTCGAGACAGGCCGCCCACGGATCGATACCGAGCGCGTGCTGGATGAGGAAGCCGATCTGCCCGGCGCCGACACGGGCTCCGATCTCGATCACGGTGCACCGACCGTCCGACGCCAGCATCACCTCCGTGTGTGACGCCCCGTTGCGTATTCCGACCGCGGCGATGGCCAGGTCTACCTCCTTGATTACGGTCTGCTCGGCCTCCGGAGAGAGAACAGCGGGGAGGGCATGGCCGAGCTCAACCCGATGGGCACCGCCGGTGACCGTCTTACGGGTCACGCACAGGTGTGTGCTCATCCCGTTCTGAGTGATGGATTCGACGCTGTACTCGGTGCCCTCGATGAATTCCTGGACGAGGACCCGCGGATCGAGATCCATCCCGTACATCCCGCGCGGCACCTTTGCGGCTTGGAAAGCTTCGGCTGCCTCGCCCGGACTGGTCACCACGGTGACGCCGGCGGAGCTTGCCGCTCCTGCGGGTTTCATGACACACGGGAAGGTGACCTGTCGCGCTGAGCACAGGGCGAGCAGCTCGTCCTCGGTGCCGACAGCCCGGCTGCGGGGCGCGGTGACGCCGTGGCGGGCGAACGCCTCGCTCATGGCGGCCTTGCTCCGTGCCGCAGCGGCCCGGGCCGGATCGTTGCCGGGCAGGCCGAGGGCCGCGCACACGTGCGCGAGCAGCTCGGTGAGGTACTCATTGGTGGTGAGTACCGCGCCGACGCCGTGGTGGTGGGCGTAGTCGATGACATCCCGCAGTGCCTGCTCCGTGCGTGAGAAGTCTGTCAACAAGCATCCGGACAACAGCGCTTGGAGGTCGGTGGCATAGGTGGCATGTGTCTCGGGATCGGTGGCGGCGTGGACCTGGTAGCCGGCTGCGACCGCAGTCACGGCGAGGGCACCGGACTCGGGGCCCGCCGCCTCCAGGAGCAGGATGCGGGGCGTCGTCACGACAGGTAGTCCTCGCATCCGCCGGAGCGGTGGGTGTCGAGGGTGAAGCAGTGGAATCCGCCGCCGAACAGTCGCCGGTGCCGGTGGCGGACCGGCACGGTCGTGAAGCCAGCTGCGTCGAGTGTCTTGATCAGGCCCGTGCAGTCCTCGTTGACCAGCACCGTGTTCTCGTCGATCGAGAGCACGTTGAGGTCGATGTAGGGGCTGGTCAGGACCAGGTCAGCGTCGTCGTAGGCGGGGAACGCGCCGGGGTCGGGCTGCGGCGGGACGATGAACTGCCAGTGTTGCAGCGGTTCGGGCAGCAGGTCGCGGATGCCGTCGTGGCGAGCGAGGAACACCCCGGGCTTGAGCGCCAGGAGCATGCTGTCGATGTGGTTGTCGGCCATCCGGTGGACACGGTGGACGCGGTAGCGGCCGTCCAGGTGCCGTTCCAGCCACTCGACCGCCATCGCGTGGTTTTCGTGGGCGATGTTGACCACCAGGTCGCGGCCCAGGCGCAGGACCTGGGCGCCGTCGAGCATCATCTCGAAGCCGACGTCGTACGGGGACGGCTGGGAGGCAGCGATCGGTTCGGTGGGGCCGCCGAGGGTGGTGGTGGCATCGCGCGCGTAGGAGAGGTCGAAGGAGTTGTCGGTGAGCAGGGGCCGAGGCATCGTCGTCCAGCGGGCGCCAGCCGCGTAGTAGGCGCGGAAGACGGGGGCGAGCAGGCGGGTCTCCAGGTAGCGGGAGCGGATCGCGGGCGGCGTCTCGATGATCTCCTCGCCGAGGATGAGCGTGTTGTCGCGGATGTTCAGTGCCGGGGTGGGGGCGGCCTGCCAGCCGAGGCCGGCGATGGGGGCGGCGTTCGGCGGTAGCGGCAGGGGCCGGTGGACGATGACGCCGAGCTCGGCGAGGGTGGCGGCGAGGTTTTCGACGTCCTCGTGGAGTTCCTCGGTGTAGTTGCGCTTGATGTGCCAGCTCTGCGGCGCGGCGTCGCGGGTGGTGGCCAGGCGGGGGTAGGCCCAGTCGGAGCGGAAGCCCGCCAGGTTCTCGTGGTGGAACAGTTCGAAGGTGACGTCGCGCTCGTGGGAGAGGTAGTTGGCGGCGGAGCCGACGATGATCTCGCGCAGCGGGGTGAAGTCGTCGTGACTGTGGAGCTTCATGGCTGGTGCCCTCCGGGCTGGTCAGTGGCGGTGGTCGCGGCCGGCAGATGGCGGTGGACGGTGGTGCGGCCACGGCGCACGTGCAGCAGGACGCCGTCGGCAGTGGGGGTGAGGGTGCGCTGCTCGCTCCAGCCGGCGAAGCGGTACTCGCCGGCTCCGGTCGGAGCGAGGGCGAGGATGCGTCCGGCGGTGGTCAGCGTCAGCAGGCTGTCAGGCTGCTGGGTGATCTGGGCAGGCTGGAGTTGGCCCTCCAGCGGGTCGGCGTGGTCGAAGTCGGTGAAGCCGCTGGGCAGCAGCACCGAGTACGGGAGCGGGATGGGAAAGGCAGCGGCCTGCGGGTTGGACCCGTTGAACAGGACGTCGGCTTCGGCCAGCGCGGCCTGCCAGGCGGTGGGGAACAGATCGACGAGTTCCTCGGTGAGGAGGGCGTCGATGACGGTGTGGACCCGCACCCGGTCGCCGGTGTTGCGCACCAGGTGTTCGCGGGAGAAGTCGCCGTACCAGAACTCGCCGGGCTGCCAGCAGTGCTCGGCTCCGTCCAGGACGAGAACAGCCTCGGGGTGGGTGACGATCGGGATGTGCAGGCGCACGAACCCGCGATCGAGGCGGTACTTGGGGTCGCAGTGGGGCTGAGAGGCAGCTCCGGGGCCAAGCGCCATCAGCCGCACCGCATTCAGCGGAGCCGGGATGCCGGCGAGGATCTCGCGCAGGTAGGGCAGGCGGTCGAGCCATGGGGTGGGCGCGAAGTCGACCGGGCCGGGCCCGCCGGGGTCGGTGCGCTCCCCGTCGCCGCCGGGGCTGCGAAGCGGCAGGACCCGCCAGTCGATCGCGGTCGCCTGGCCGATGCGGCCTCCAGGGGCGTGGATGCGCTGGGGCTGCCAGCGGTGGCCGGTGACAGCAGCGAGCTCCCGGGAGAGCCTGTCGGCGTCGAACGCGGGGGCGAGTCGAGCGGCTTCAGCGAGCCGGACGGGTCCGGGGCGGGCAGGCGCGTTCATGATGGAACCCCTTCCGGGTGGCAGCGGTGGTCAGGACGCGAAGTGCGCGGGGATACCGACGTGGTCGCTGGCGCTGTAGGCGCTCGTGGGCACCGTCGCGAAGCGGGCGTCCAGGCGTTCCCAGACCGCCTGGCGGTCGGCTTCGGTGGCATAGGCGAGGCAGAACACGAACTGCGCGAGGCCCGGCTGGAGCGGGACGATCGGCATCGAGACGATGACGCCGGTGCGGCTGTCGGCATCCCAGTCGCAGCCGAGTTCGGTGAGGGCCGCGAAGAAGGTGTCGGCGTCGGGGACGGACCAGGTCGGGGGGATGTGGTACTCGACGACGGATCGCTCGGGCAGGGCGGCTGTGTCGACGATGCGGTGGGCGATGACCTGGTAGATGTGCAGGGAGCCGGAGACTTGCGCGTTGACCTCGGTGAACAGCACGCGGCCGTCCGGGGTGGCGATCGCGTCGGCACTGAGGTGACCGCGGTAGCCGAGCGCCCGCCAGGTCTCGGCCAGGCGGGTTCCGCCGTCCAGGAGCTGGGCGCGGACCTTGTCGTCCACGTCGCGCAGGGGGACGATCTGGTGGCTCAGTCGCCGGCCGACGTACAGCAGGGTGCCCATCTCGGTAGGACGGGTGCCGGTGTCAGCGGCGTAGTGCTCGGAGTAGAGGGAGGTCGCGTTGGGTGTGAACTCCTCGACGACGACAGGGAAGTGGCCCTCGCCACTCGCCCAGCCCCATCGCTCCTGCCAGTACGCATCGATCGCGTCCGGCCCGGGGCCGAGACGGTGGAGGTGGCGGGCGCCGACGTGGTCCACGGCCAGCATCGGGTCGCGGACCAGGAGCTGGTTGCCAACGCCGGCTCCGTTGTGGGCCTGCTTGACCACGACCGCCCCGGCGCTGCTGAGCAGGGTGTAGGTCGCGTCGATCGCTTCGCTCACACTGCGACACACCGCGCCGGGGGCGATCGGCACGCCGGCCCCGGCGGCGAGCGCCCGGAAGACGGCCTTGTTGTTGCCGAGTTCTCCACCGCTCTGGGCGAAGAACGCGGCACCGGGGAAACGATCGCCCAGGCCGAGGGCGGCGGCGAAGCGGGCCACGGAAGCGGACGGCCACAGCGCGAACACCTCCTCCACGTGCCGACTGCCGGAGGCGGCGAGCGCCTCGCGTGCCGCGTCGAGGAACTGAGGGCTGGTCAGAGCATCGGGGTCGAGCAGGCAGCCACCGAAGCGTCCGGGCGGAGTGATGAGCACGTGCAGGCTCGCCGGGTCCGCACCGGTCAGCGTGGTGACGTAGGCGAGGAACTCCGGGTCGGGCGCATCGCAGAGCACGATCAGGTCGCCGTTCTGGGCGAACCACAGCAGGCGCTGGGTCCAGGCTCGCAGGTCACCGCGGTCGCGGATGGTGGGGTCGATGTGGTTGCCGATCAGGATTCTCATCAGGGCACTCCAGATCACGAGGGACGCGCGGCTGCCGCCAGGCGGATTGGGAGGGATCACGCGTCGAAGACGACCGGGAACCGGTCGAAGACGCGCATCGTCGCGGTGCGGCGTCGCACCGGTGCTCCCGCTGCGTGCAGGCGGGCCGGGCGGTCGAGGAGGGCTTGCACCAGGACGCGCAGCGCGGCCTGGGCGGGTACGGTGCCGATGCAGGAGTGGGTGCCCCAGCCGAAGCCGAGGTGCCGGTTGGACGCACGGTCCAGCACCAGCTGAGCTGGCCTGGGGAACTGCTCCGGGTCGTGGTTCGCGGCGGCGAACAGCGCCAGTACGGTCTCGCCCGCCCGCACTGCGGTGCCGCCTACCTCGCAGTCCTCGGTGGCGATCCTGCTGGTGCCCTGCACCGGTCCGTCGAACCGGACCAGCTCGTCCACTCCGCCGCGCAGCAGGTTGGGGTCCGCCATCCGTTCCAGGGCGTCGGGGTACCGCAGGAGGGTGTGCACGGCGTTGCCGAGCGCGGCAACCATGGTGCTGTAGCCGCCTTGGAACATGACCCGGGCGGTGTTGCGGACGAACAGGTCGAGGTTGGCGCCGCCGGCCGGATCGGCGTGCTGACGGACGTGGGCCAGCAGCCCGGGTCGGCTGCTGACGGTGAACCAGGACTCCACCAGGGCGGTCAGCTGCTGCCGTGCAATTCGGCCTGGCTCGGCGAGAGCCGGATCGAGGCCCGCGTCCATGCTTCGCATGATCCGGTCGGAGATCTCGGCGAAGGAATGGAGGTCAGGCTGCTCGACTCCGAGGAGATCCGAGATGACGGCGAGCGCGAGTGGCGCCGCGATCTCGACCATCACGTCAAAGGGGCCCTGGCCCGTGAGCTCTTCGAAGCGCGCGGCCAAAAGGCGGCGGCCACGGTCTTCGATCGCTTCCAGATCCTGGGCGCGCAGCGCGTTCATGAACAGCGATCGCACCGGAGCCTGGTCGGGCGGATCCAGCGACTGCACGCTCAGGCTCGGCTCCGGCACCACGGCGCCCGTGCGGCGCCGGTCGCGGGCGAAACGCTGGTGGTCGCGCAGCACAGCGACGCAGTCCGTGTAGCGGGTCAGCGTCCACGACCGCATGCCCTCATGCCAGAACACCGGCGTTGCTTCGCGCAGTGCGGCGAGCACCGGGTAGGGGTTCTCCAACGTCGCCGGGTCTAGCGGGTTGTACATCGTCAGGGACGGCATCAACTCTCCTCGCGGCTCCAGAGCGTTCCGTAGCTGCTGACGTCGGGCCGGGGCCGCTGTGGTCCCCGCCCCAGCCCGACGATCAAGATCAGTGGTCGTAGGACATCGCAGACCTCCTCTCGAGGTGCCGGGGCGGGCCGCCGGCAGCCATGCCTCCAGCGAGACCTCAGGGAATCGCTGCGAACGAGCGTTGAACAGAGCAGAATTGATGCATCGATGAGGCATTCATGTGGCAAACCCGCGTCTGACCTGGCAACTTCTGCAGCCGACAGAGTCCTGGCGCGGCAGGGGGTGGGTTATGGGGGCTAGGCGCGACCGGTTCATCGCGCAACGCGCGAGCGCGGGGTTCACGCAGGAATCCCTGGCGACCGCGATGGGGGTCGACCGGACGACGGTCGGCCGGTGGGAACGCGGTTCCGCCCTCCCACGCCCGTGGCAGATGGCGAAGCTCGCCAGAGTGCTAGGGGTTAACACGAGCGAACTCGCCACCCTGCTGTCGCCTCTCGAGCAGGATGTACTGGCCGACAGCACGACGTCGGCGCATGGAGCCTCGCTGTCCGGTGGAGAGGTACAGCGTGTCACGACGCCGGAATGGAACGTGCCTAACCTCGATGGGCACACAGTTGGCGCCGCGTCGATGGCGCTCATGGACGGCGGCGTCCGGGTCGGCTGCCGGACGGCAGATGGGAGGATCATCTTCGTGACCATGCCGCGTAGAGCCCTGCTGCGGGGCGTCACCGCTGCTGCGGGTGTCACAGCGCTGTCGGGTCTCGCGGCACCCGATGTTCAGGCAACCCCGTCCGTCCTCTCGCCAGATATCCACCCGGTCGAGAACATGAGGTCCCTGCGCAGATCACTGGTGGAGTGTGACAACGTCCTCGGGCCTCGCGAGGTCGTCTCCACGGCGCAGGAGCACGTTCGCCTCATCCAGCGCCTTCGCCGCGAGACGTCCGGCCGGGACCGGCACGACCTGCTGCAAGTGCAAGCCGAGTACGCCGAGTTCTGCAGCTGGCTGTACCACGACAGCGGCGACCACCGGGCCGCCCAGTACTGGGCGGACCGCGCCGTCGACTGGGCAAGCGCCTCCGGAGACCAGGACCTGACCGCCTACATCATGGCCCGGAAGTCCCAGCTCGCCGGTGACATGCAGGACTCGATCGAGGCCATCGACCTCGCCGCCTCCGCCCAGCGCCTGGCCGGCTCGAGAAGCCGACTGAGCGCCATGGGCGCGGTCTACGAGGCTCATGGCCACGCCCTGCTCGGCGACGAGCGGACGGCCCAACACACCTTCGACCAGGCACTCTCATTGCTCACCCGCCCACCCGAGGCACCGGTCGGCCGTGGCCGCTGGCTGAACGAGGCGTACGTCGAGGCCCAGCGCGCCCGGTCGTTGTCGTCACTGGGACGCCACCGCGATGCGGTAGCCGGCTTCGAGAAGGCGATCCGATCCCTGCCCGCAACCTACCGTCGTGATCGCGGTGTCTACCTCGCCCGCTCCGCCATCGCCCAGCTGTCCATCGACGGGCCGGAGCAGGCAGCCGTCACCGCCTGCACGGCGCTGTCGATCGCGGCGACCACCGGATCGGCCAGGATCTTCAACGAGTTGGCCAATCTGGACGCGCTGCTGCGAGGTTGGCGGGGAGTGCCCGAGGTTGTGCAGTTCCAGCAGGCACTCGACAGCCTCCTGCTCCATGAAGTGTGATCACCACAGACCGATGCCGCTTACCTGAGAGAACGGACCTCACGATGCCCTCCCGCCCCTTCGTCCTGCTGAGCGTCGCCACCTCCGTCGACGGCCACATCGACGACGCCTCGCCCGAGCGTCTTCTGCTGTCGAACGCCGAGGACTTCGATCGCGTCGACCAGGTCCGGGCCGAATCCGACGCCATCCTCATCGGCGGCAACACCCTCCGCAGCGACAACCCCCGCCTGCTCGTGAACAGCGAGAAGCGCCGGGCTGACCGGATCGCGGCCGGCAAGACCGAGTACCCGCTCAAGGTGACCATCTCCGCCAGCGGCGACCTGAGCCGCGACCTCAAGTTCTGGCACTTCGGCGACCAGAAGGTCGTCTACACCACCGACGCTGCAGCACCAAAGCTCCGCGACACCCTCGACGGCCTGGCCGACGTCGTCAGCACCGGCCCCACCGTCGACTTCGGCACGCTGCTCGACGACCTTGCCACCCGCGGCGTCGAGCGCCTCATGGTCGAGGGCGGCGGGCAGATCCACACCCAGTTCCTCTCCCAGGGGCTGGCAGACGAAATCCACCTCGCCATCGCTCCGCTGCTCGTCGGCGACGCCGCAGCACCCCGCTTCCTCCACCCGGCCGACTACCCGGGTGGCAGCGGCCGGCGGATGAAGCTTCTCGGGTCGGAGCAGCTCGGCGACGTGGTGGTGCTGCGATACGCGCCCAAAACCGAGGCCAGCTGATCCAGGTCGCCAGCCCGATGCCACCACATGCTGTCCAGCCCCGGAGCACTCATTGAGCGCAGGCACCGCTGTGGTCTGCAGGTTCGTCCGAACCCCGGCCGACGGGTAGCCTACGGGCAGGCCAGCAGCGATGCCAGGAGGACTGCACCGCATGACCGAGGACGGCACCGGGCTGGCGCCCGCGTGGGTGGCCCAGACCGTGGTGACTTATGACGAACTCTGCTTCGCGCAGGGCGCACTGTGGTGGCTGCAGTCCGATCCCGACCATGGTGGACGCCGGCGACTCATGCGCAGTTTCGCCGGCTCAACCCTGCCGGTAACTTCGCCGGAGTTCTCGGTCGGTGGTCAGCTTCACGCCTACGGCGGCGGTAGTTTCGTGGCAGCACCGGGCGGCGTGTGGTTCATCGACGACGGCTCCCTCTTCCACCTTCCTACTGGCGGAACTCCGGTGTGCGTCGCGACCGGCGACGATCAGGTGCAGTACGGGGATCTCGCGCTGTCCTGGGACGGACTTCCGCTGGCGGTCCGCGGTGGCGAGGCAGCCGACGAGATCGTTTCCGTATCCAGGACGGGGCACGTCGAGGTCTTGGTCCGCTCCTCGGGCTTCCTAGCCAGCCCGCGGCTTGCGCCGGGCACGCTGGCCTACTTGGAGTGGGGCCGCGATCAGATGCCGTGGGACAGCTCCCGGCTGTTGCTGACAACCGTCCGACATGACGCCGTAGAGCCGGGCGTGGTCATCGCCGGCGATGGGCAGGAGTCCGTGACGCAGCCATCGTGGGGGGCGGACGGCCGACTGCACTTCATGTCCGACCGAACGGGTTGGTGGAACCTGTACCGGTGGAGCGGCGTGGTGGAGGCCATCGCCTCGATCGACGCGGACTGCGCCCCTGCGCCGTGGGAGGGCGGGTACCAGTCGTACGGCTTCACGCCGCGCGGTGAGATCGTGCTGACCACAACGGACGGGATCGCCACCGAACTGCTGCTCGTCAATGGGCCTGACCAACGCCGGATAGCTTCGAACCTCACCTCGATAAAGCCCTATGTCGCCGCCACGGAAACCGCGGTGGCGGTGATTGGTTCCACCCCAACCAGTTCACCCTCGATCTGGTCGGTCGACCCCACGACCGGATCGAACGATCGTGCCCGCCTGGTGGTACCAGAGCCGTCGTCCCCATCACCCTGGACGGTTTCACCGCCCTCGGTGGAGACCGTGGAGACGATCAACGGGCCGCTGCGCTTCCTGCTCCACCGTCCGGACGACACCGGGGCGGTGCCGCTGATCGTCCGGGCTCATCCCGGGCCGACCGATGATGTCCCCCTGCGACTGGACTGGACGACGCAGTTCTTCATCAGTCACGGCTTTGCGGTCGCCGAAGTTCTGTACCGGGGCAGCACTGGACAGGGACGGGCCTTCCGGCAGTCGTTGCACGGCCATTGGGGTGAGTACGACGTCGATGACTGCGCCGCTGTCGGCGAGCATCTCCTCGCGGCCGGTGTTGCTCTGCGCGGAGCCCTGTTCATCAGCGGTGCCAGTGCCGGTGGGTACACCGCGCTCCAGGCCGCATGCCGCCCAGGTCCTTTCAGCGCGGCGACGGCCACGTCGGCGATCATCGACCCGGCCCGGTGGGAGAGGTCCGTGCCGCCCTTCCAGCGTCCGCATGCCGCGGTACTGCGCGGGCCTGCCGGTGCGGCGGTACCCGACCATGTCCGGGTTCCTGTTCTGGTGATCCACGGCACCGCCGACACGATCACCTCGGCTGACGACGCGAGGCGCTTTGCCAGCGTCCTGTCCGCTCGGGACCGAAACCACGAGAGCGTGTTCCTTACAGGTGGTGACCACTACCTGTCGGATCCCGCGTCACGGCAGCAGGCCCTCGGCGCCGAACTCGGTTTCTACCAGCGCATCATGCGCCGCGGGACAGGGTGATCGCGACGCGGTCGGCCTCGGGCAGCACCGCCCGTGTGAACTCTCGCAGGTTACGCACGGGCGCGTAGTCGGCGTGGGCCTGGAGATCGGCGAGAACGCCGGCCACACGGTCGATACACCGGCCGGAGCCGGTTCTGGCAGCGTACGTGACGGCTTCCCGGCCGACCGCGCACGCCTGGTCGAGGTCTCCGGTGCGCAGCCAGGTGGAGGCGAGCAGGGCGGCGTCGATGGCGAGCCGGCGGACCTTGTCCTTGCCGACTCCTTGGAGGGCGTCAGCCAGTTGGGTTCTTGCAGCCGGTGCGCGGCCGAGGTCGTGGAGGGAGTGTGCGATTTCGTCGGCGAGGTAGGCGTGGGTGAAGTACCGGATCCAGGCCGGTTCGTCCCCATCGGCGGTGTCGAGCAGTTCCTCGGCCTGCCGGATCAGCTGGGTCGCCTCTGCTTCGCGTTGCATGCGCGCGTTCGCGCGGGCGAGAACGGCGGTGATGGCTGCCCGGGTGGCGGGGCTGGCCGCGGTGCCGGCCGCGGCGCGGGCTGAGGAGGCCCAGCGCAGGGCGACTTCCGGCTGGCCGCAGTGCAAGGCGAGGTGTCCGAGATTCACGGCGACCAGGTAGGAGCCGTACGCCTGGTCGTTGGTGGCGGTGGTGAGGGCCAGGGCGCGCTGGTAGTACGCCTGAGCGTGGCCTGGGCTTCCGGTATCGACGGCTTGGTATCCGGCGAGTTCGCAGAATCCGGCGGTGAGCCTGGCCCGGTTGCGGGCGACCTCGTCATCGGCGGCAGGGCGGCGGAGCATCGCGGCGAGTTCGGTGTCGATGTAGTCGCGGACCTGTCGGGCATAGTGGCGGGCGCCGTGCGTGTGGTCGAGCTGGCGAAACATCCCGAGCATGCCCTCGGCGACACCGACCTCCTCTTCAGTGACCCACGGCGTGTCCCCGATCCCATGGCCGGCCGAGTTTGCTGCGGCCCAGTCGCCAACCAGCGTATCCACCTCGGCGAGTTGTACAGCATCACCGTTCGGCAGGCGATTGGGTCCTGCTTGGAGCGCTGCCTGGCCCGTGGGTGCGGGCAAGGACTCCACTGCCGTCTGCTCGCAGGTTAGCCGCAGCAGCCTGTCGAGTTCCACGGCCCCGATGTTCAGCAACTTCGCGAGCTTGGGGCGTTGCCAGGGCCGCGGCTCGGCCTTGCCCCGTTCCCAGCGCGCCACGGTGGTTCGCTCGACGTCCATCGCGGCGGCAAGTGTCTCCTGCGAGTGGCCCGCTGCCATTCGCTGCAGGGCAAGTGCGGTGCGCTTCTTGACCACCATGGCTGAATTCCAAACTTCGTCTACGCGCCAAAGGTCCAGCTCAGCAGGCACTTTGCCGCAGCAATGCGTCATCAGTGCGTCAAGTCTGCTCTGTTCTCGGGCGCTTCGTACTGCTTCTGTATCAATCGCCACCGGAGGTCGGGCATCCAGACATCAGCCCAGCCCTGACCTGCGCCCATTCGCAGCTGCGTGAAACCCGGTTGACCACGGTTCGATCTGCCGCCCCCGCTTTCGGGACCGACCAATCTGCCACGCGCAAGAGAGGGAGTATTCGGCCACCATGAACACCTCACGTCCGGCCCGGCCGGTGTACCACCCTGCCGGGTTCGACGAGGCGCTCCGGACCGCGGTGGACGACCTGCAGGCCGGACGCTGGCTGTCGACGCAGCGGCTTCTGGCCTCGACCCAGGATGTCGGCCTGCGGACCTCTCGTACGCAGGTGCTGGCGCTGGTCGCGGCCCGGTCGACGGTGCTCACCGACTGGGGGCGCGAGGAGCCGGACGACCCCGGGCTCGCCATCCTGCGCACCAGGGTGATGGTCGAGCACGCCCTGGCCGCAGCCGAGGCCGGCTCGCCGAAGGCCGAGCCCTTGGAGCAGGAGGCCCGCGAGTCGTGCCAAGCCGCCGCCGAGGCGGCGTGCTCGGACCCTGTTCCGTGGGTGTGCTTGCTCGCCTTGGCGGCACTGGACCGCGCCAAGAGCCGACCCGAGCACCAGAATCGCTCGTCGGACCCGATGCTGCCGCGCGGCCCGTGGGGGCTGCTCGACGAGGCGCTCACGCGCGATCCGGGCAACCGGGAGGCCCACCACCGCATGCTCCGCTACTGGCTCCGGGTCTACCGGCCGGCGGCTTCCGACTTCGTTCACCTCGCCATGTCGAAGGCTCCGGCCGGATCACCACTGGCGGTTTTGCCGCTGTACCTGTCGGTCGACCAGTACCGCACCGAGCCGAGGCGCACCGCGGTGGTGCTCCGGCAGTGGCTTCGGGAGCCCCACTTCTCCCGTGCTCGGCGCGCGTTCGAGAGCTGGTCCGTGGCGGTGCCGGGGTCGTGGCCGGTCGTCGACCTCAGCCATCTCGCCCACGCTCTGTGGGCGTCCGCCCAGATGGGCGCCGCCGTCCAGGTGTTCAGCGCGCTGGGCCAGTTCGCGTCCAAGGCGCCGTGGGCCCATGTCGCCGACTCCCCGGGCCAGGCGGAAGCCCTGCTGCTGACCGCCCGGGACCAGGCTCTTGCCGGCCGAGCGACCGCCTTGGCCTGAGCCCCGGCCACTCCCGTTCCCATCACCCGACTTTCCGCATGGAGGTTGTCCCGATGTCCCCCGCCCAGGCCGCACCACCGACCGACGAGGAACGCCTCCTCCAGCTCGGCTACCAGCCCAAACTGCGCCGCAGGATGGGCGAGTTCGGCAACTTTGCCAGCTCCTTCTCGGTCATCAGCATCCTGTCCGGCTGCATGACGATGCTCGCGTTCGGTCTGAACACCGGCGGACCGGCGGTGATCATCTGGGGCTGGATCGGCGTCGGCGGCCTGGTCATGTTCGTCGGCCTGGCCCTCGCCGAGGTGACCTCGGCCTACCCGACCAGCGGGGCGCTGTACTTCATGGCCCACCAGCTCGGCGGCCCCCGGTGGGGCTGGATGACCGGCTGGCTCAACCTGCTCGGCCTGGTCGGCGGCATCTGCGGCATCGACTACGGCGCCGCATCCTTCGTCGGCGCGTTCCTCAACATGCAGTTCGGGTACTCGCCGACGCCTGCCGGGCTGTTCGGGATCTTCGCCGCGATCCTGCTGCTCCACGCGGTGCTGAACCTGCGGGGCGTGCGGCTGGTGTCGGTGCTCAACGGCATCTCGGTGTGGTGGCACATCGGCGGCGTCGTGCTGATCGTCGGGGCGCTCGCGCTCGTGCCCGCCCAGCACCAGGGCGTCAGCTGGGTGGTCGGGCACTTCGTCAACAACACCGGTTGGAGCAACCCGATCTACGTGAGCGCGGTCGGGTTGCTGCTCGCCCAGTACACCTTCTCGGGCTACGACGCCTCCGCGCACATGAGCGAGGAGACCACCAAGGCGTCACTGTCGGCGCCCCGCGGGATCGTCCGCTCGATCTGGGTGAGCTGGATCGCCGGCGCCGTCCTGCTGGCCGGCATGCTGTTCGCCGTCCAGGACTACGACGGCGTCCTCAACTCGCCCACCGGCGTGCCGCCCGCGCAGATCTTCATCGACGCGCTCGGAACGACCGGGGCGAAGGCGCTCCTGGCCGTGGTGATCGTGGCACAGGTGTTCTGCGGCAACGCGGAGACGGCGGCGGCCTCGAGGATGGTGTTCGCGTTCTCCCGCGACGGCGCGCTCCCCGGCTCGGCTCTGTGGAGCCGGGTCTCCGAGCGCACCGGCACCCCGGTGGCTGGGGTGTGGCTGTCGCTCGGGGCCGCGCTGGTGCTCGCGCTGCCGTCCTTGTACAGCGCGACCGCGTACGGCGCGGTGACCGCGGTCAACGTGGTGGGAATGACGCCGGCGTACGCGGTGCCGATCTACCTCCGGCTGCGCAAGGGCCGCCGGTTCAAGCCCGGCCCGTGGAACCTGGGTCGCCGGGGTCCGGTGATCGGGTGGATCGCGGTCGGCTGGGTGGCCGTGGTGAGCGTGCTGGTGTGCCTGCCGCAGTCCTCGCCGGTGACGGTCGACACCTTCAACTACGCCCCCGTGGCGCTCGGGGTGGTGCTGCTGCTGGCCTGGGCGTGGTGGCTCAAGGCCGGGCGCGCCTACGCGCCGCCGGTCCAGCAGTCGGCCGAGCTGGTCGAGCTGACCAAGGAGGTCGTGTGACCAGCCGCCGACGCCCGGGCCGTACGGCCACGATGCGGGCCACCCGGTACCGCGCCGCCGGCAACTCGCTGGCGCCGGCCTCGCCCACCGGGCCGCTGCACCAGCTGGTGGACGCCTTCGGCATCACGACGGTGCTGCTCGCTGCCGTCGACGTTCAGGGCCGCCTCAAGGGCAAGGAGGTCGATGCGGCCTCGCTGGTGCAGCGGCTGCGCTCGGGTGGGCTCTCGCCGGAGATGTGCGGCTACGTGTTCGGTACCGACTTGGGGATGACGGCCGCGCGCAGCGGGTCGTTCTCGTGGGAGTCCGGGTTCGGGGATGTCGCGTTGCTGCCCGACACCCGGCACGCCCGCGTCCTGCCCTGGCTGCCGTCCACCGCCCTGGTGCTCGCGGAGCCGATCAGCGTGGGCCTGCCGCACCCTCTCGCCCCGAGCACCGTGCTCGACGAGCAGGAGCAGCGCCTGGCCGGTCTCGGGCTGACGGCGAAGGTGGGGGTGGAGACGGAGTTCGTCCTCTTCGAGGGCACCGCCCGGGACGCGTCGGCGGCCGGCTTCCGCGGACTTCGCCCCGCTGTCTGGGGCAACCGCGACTACGCCCTCGACCAGCCGCTGCCGGTGCGGGAGTTCAGCAGGCGTCTGCGGCAGGTCCTCGCCGGCGCCGGCCTTCCCGTCGAGGCCGTGAAAAGCGAGGGCGCGCCGGGCCAGGTCGAAGTCACCTTTCCCTACGGGCCGGTGACGGCGGCGTGCGAGCAGCACGTGCTGTTCAAGCACGCCGCGAAGTCGGTCGCGGACGAGCAGGGCATGACGGCGTCGTTCATGGCGGCCCTGCCGGGCGGGGTCGGCAGCGGCATGCACCTGCACGTCTCGCTGCACGACGTCGACGACCAGCCGGTCCTGCTGGCCGGCCCCGAGTTCGGCAGCGGCCTGTCGGAGCTGGGCGAGCAGGCAGTGGCCGGACTCCTGACGGCGTTTCCCGCCCTCGGCCCGCTGTGGGCGCCGTACGTGAACAGCTACAAGCGCCTGCGGGACCACTCCTTCGCCCCGACTCGCCTCAGCTGGGGACGGGACAACAGGTCGTGTGCGGTTCGGGTGGTCGGTCACGGCCGCAGCCTGCGGTTGGAGGTGCGGTTGCCCGGTGCCGATGCCAACCCCTACCTGGCGTCGGCGGCGGTCCTGGCGGGGATCCGGCACGGCATCGAGTCCGGACTCAAGCCCCCTGCCGCCACCCGCGGCGACGCCTACCTGGACCGCGAGGCCGAGCCCGTACCGCTGTCACTGGCCGAGGCCGTTTCCGCGTTCGAGACCAGCCCGCTGGCCGGCGAGCTGCTCGACGAGCACGTCGTCGCCCACCTGGCCGCCGTCGCACGCCTGGACCTGGACCACCACGCCGCCGCCGTGAGCGACGTCGAGCTGGAGCGCGGTCTCACCCAGGCATGAGCCCCGGGCCGGTCGCGGCGCCAAACCCCCGAGACCCGCGACCGGCCCGGTTCCAACCCCCACCTCTCTGTCCCCGACCCCGCTGAGGAAGCCCTTCCTATGGACACCACCACCCGCCCCCCAACTCGTACGGGCCCGCGACCCGCCGGAGCCGATCTGCTGACCCGAGCCCACCTCGTCGACGCCACCGCACCCGGCATGGAGGGCCTTGCACTGTGGCTGGCCACGCGCCAGCTCGACGTCACCGCGAGCATCACCCACGCCGAGCAGGACAGCCCGGCCGCCACCCGGCTTCGCACGGCCGGCGTGAAGGTCGCCGTAGGCTTCGACGCCGACCACGTCCAGGCCGACCGAAGCGCCGTGGTGTGGTCCGGCGCGACGACGGACCCGCTCCCGGAACTCGACCAGGCCCAGTTCCTGGGGCTGCCGGTGCTCACGCGCGCGCTCGCGCTCACCGCGCTGACCGGGGAACATGGCGAACCGCTGGTGGCCGTCTACGGCAGCCACGAAACCGCCACCGCGGCAGCGGCCCTGGCCGCGGTCCTCGACGACGGCCGCACGTCCTGGGTTCTCACCGCTGCGACCCAGGGCGGCGTTCCCGGACAGGGCATCCACGGCCAGCGCCTGGTCGTGGACCTGGGCCCGGACGCCGGCACGCACGAGGCCGCCTCCTGGAGCCGCCTCCCGCACGGCCCGCAGCCCGTCCGCAGGGCGACCCCGGCCGTGACGCTGATCACCGCCGCCGCGATGAACGCCCCGCACTTCACGGACACCATCGAGGCTCTGGACGCCGCCACCGCCCTCGCCCGCGCCTCCGCCACGGTGGTGCTGCCGCTGTGGGACAAGGGAGCCAAGATCGTGCACGAGCGCCTCAGCGACCGTCCCGGCCCCGCCGTGGTCACGGTCGGCCTGGAGGAGAGCGCCGACGTGTGGGTCCTCCCGCCCCGCTGGCTCGGCACCGAGTACCTCCTGACCCTCCACCACCGGGGTGAGCGGCACCAGTTCACCGTGCCGGTCGTCGGCCGTCACCACGCCCTGGCGGTGTGCGCAGCCATCGCCACCGCCCTCGTCGTCGGGGAGGACCCGCAGGCCGTCACTCAGCGCGCCGGCGGCTTCCGCGGGGCTGAGCGGTCGCTGGCTGTGCTCGGCACTCAGGCTGGCGTCACCGTCGTGGACTCCCGTGCCCGGCACCCGCGCGAGATCGAGCAGGATGTCACGGCCGCCAGGATGCTCACCGAGGGCTCGGTGGTCGTCGTCCTGGAACCGGACGGCATCGCCCGCACCAGCGCGCACGCCGCCGAAATCGGCGCCGCCCTCGGCGACGCCGATCACGCGGTGCTGCTGCCGGTCAGCACCCCGCTGACCGAGGCCCCCGGGCCCGACCCGCTGGAGGCCGTCGAGCAGGCCGCTCTTCACAAGCTCGGTCAGGGCACGGTCCACCTCATCCGCCTCGGGCAGGGCGAACCCGCCCCGGAGCAGCGGATCTTCGAGATGACCGCCGAGGGCGACCTCGTCCTGGTCGTCGGCACCGGCCAGGCCGAGCGGCTCGGTCCGAGGCTGCTGTTCCACCTCGCTGCCCCCGCCATGCCGATCCCGCAGCAGCTGTGACCCGCCCGCACCATCCCGCTGGAGACGACGCCGTGGCCATCGGCCCCTTGCCCGCCCTCACCGCCTCCGAGCGCCGGCTGATCGTCCTGGTCGCCGCCGGCGCCAGTCACGACCAGATCGCCGCCGACCCCGACACGAGGCTGCAACCGGCCGACGTCCGCAGCGCGATCGAGGCGCTGCTCGTCACCACTGGCACCCGCACCGTGCTGCACCTCGCCGCCTGGGCCACCGCCCACCGGATCGTCACCCAGCCGGTGCACCCCAGCGGAGCGCTGACCATCAACCCCCAGCTGGCTCCGCGGTTGTTGCAGATCCTGCGCGGCTGGGCGGGCGGGCGCAGCACGCCCGAGCTGACCGCCGACGTCGGCATCGCGCCGAGCACGATGCGCACCTACGCCAAGAGCCTGCTCAGCCAGTTGAACGTCGACTCCCAGCCGCAGGCCGTCGTCGTCGGCGTCCTCGCCCAGCTGGTCTGGCTGAACAGCATCGACCCCGCCTGGCCGGCCGGCCCGCTCGTTCCCACCGCAGAGCCGCAGGCGGTGGCCCCGTGAGCGCTCACCGAGGCATCGGGCGCATCGGGCTCGCTGCGCTCTGCTTCCTGCTCGGCGTTCTGGTCGGAGGCGGCGCCATCTATCTGCTGGATCACCGCGCCGCCTTCAGGCAGCCGCTCTATCTGGGCACCTTCGCCGTCGTCGCCCTGTGCACCCTCGGCGTGGCCGACCGCTTGGTGAGCCACCGCGCGCCGCCCCCGAAAGACCCGGATCGTCCGAGCGACCGCCGCCGGTCCGGCTGAAAGCACACCCGCAGTAACCCATGGCGGCCGTTCGGGCCAGGGCCGCACCCCTTCGACCTTAGAGAACAGATGATCATCCTCACCGTCCTCCACGGACCCACTCCCTCCGGCGGCGCCCGGTGAACCTTCGATACGTCGAGGCACCGCAGCCGTACGAGCGGGACGGCCGCCCGGCGGTGTTCCTCGCTGGGGCAACCGTTGGCTGCCCGGACTGGCAAAGTGAGGCGGTCCATCTGTTCACGACCGCCGGCTTCGACGGCACAGTGCTCAACCCCCGACCGTCACGCAACCCGGCCACCGACCCCTACCTCGCGTGGCAGCCGTTCGGCTGGCAGGACCGCAACATCCGGCGCACCGACGTCGTCCTGTTCTGGAACCCGATCGGCCACGTGCGCGTGCACGACTGCTACGAGGCCGGCCTGTTCTCCCCGTACGGCGGGACGGTGGTCGTCGGCTGCGACCCGGCCGACCCCGTCCAGCGCGCCAACCGCGTGCTACTCGCCAACCTCATGCCGTGGCTGCCGGTAGCCGACACGCTCGCCGACACCGTCGCCGCCGCCCTCGCCGCGCTCGCGACCCCTGCCCCCGCACCTCGCTGACCACCCACCCACCCGCCCATGTCAGGACCCCATGCACACCCTCACCACCCCTTCCTGGATCGAGGACCACGCCCTCCTCGGCAACACCGCGTCCGCCGCCCTGCTCCGGCCGGACGGCTCCATCAACTGGGCCTGCCTGCCCGGCTTCGACTCGCCGGCGGTGTTCGCCTCGCTGCTCGGCGCCGCCGACCACGGCCTGTGGCGCGTCGGCCCGGCCGTCTACAACGGCGCGCCGCCCCCCGAGGCCGACCGCCGCCACTACGCGGGCAACTCCCTGGTCCTGCGCCAGGAGTGGGACACGCCCACCGGTACGGTCGCGGTCACCGACTTCATGCCGGCGCCCACCGTCAGCGACCACGCGGAGCCGAGGATCTTCCGGATCGTCGAAGGCGTCAGCGGCGCGGTCCGCGTCGCCAGCGTCTTCCGCCCCCGCCCCAACTACGGCGCCACCAGGCCGCACATCGAGCGGATCACCCGCGGAGCCTCGCGGCTGTGGGTGGCCGCCCACCCGGACTCGTACTGGCTCGACGGCCCCCAGCACACCGCCAACGGGCGGGGCGTGTGCCGGGCCGACTTCACCGTCCACGCCGGTCAGATCGTCGTACTCACCCTCACTTGGGCTCCCTCTCACCGTCCCGCGCCCGAGCCGCCCGACGCCTTCTCCGAGCTCGACGCCACCGCGGAGTTCTGGGAGCAATGGGCAGCCGGCTGCACCTACCGCGGCCCCTATCGCGAGGCCGTGGTGCGCTCCGCCCTCACCCTCAAGGCACTCTGCCACCCGGGCGGAGGTGTCGTCGCCGCGCCCACCACCTCCCTGCCCGAGCAACTCGGCGGCGAACGGAACTGGGACTACCGGTACGTCTGGCTGCGCGACAGCGCGCTGACCATCGCCGCACTGCTGCGACTCGGCTTCCTCGAGGAGGCCCGCCAGTGGCGCAACTGGCTGGTCGACACCGTCAACCCCGAGCACCTCCAGCCGATCTACCGCGTCAACGGCGACGCCGACCTCGACGAGGAGGTCCTGGACCACCTTTCCGGCTACGACGGCTCCCGGCCGGTGCGCATCGGCAACGGAGCCGCCGGCCAGCTCCAGCTCGACGTCTACGGCGAACTCGCCGACACCCTGCTGCTCGCCGAGGACGCCGGCCTCCCCCCGTCCCCGCAGTGCGATGCCCTACTCCTGGCGCTTGCCGAACAGCTGGATCAGCGCTGGCGCGAGCCGGACGAGGGCATCTGGGAAATCCGCGGCCCGGCACGGCACTTCACCCACTCCAAGGTCATGTGCTGGGTCGCCGTGGACCGGACTCTGCGGCTGCTGGAACGCCGGAGCGCCACCGACCCTGCCGTCCTCGTCCGCCTCGCCCGTCTGCGCGAGGAGATCCACACCGACGTCTGCACGCGCGGCTTCAACTCCGAGACCGGCACCTTCACCCAGTCCTACGGCAGCCGGGCCCTCGACGCCTCCCTGCTGCTCCTGCCCCTGGTCGGCTTCCTGCCGCCGGACGACAAGCGCGTCATCCGCACCGTCGAAGCCATCCAGCGCGAACTCACCGAGCACGGGCTGGTGCTGCGCTACGCCACCCGCGAGGATGCTGGCGGCAACGTGGACGGGCTCGCCGGCCACGAGGGCGCCTTCCTCGCCTGCTCGTTCTGGCTGGCCGAGAGTCTTGCTGCCATCGGCCGGCACGCCGAAGCCCGCGAGCTGTTCGACTGGCTGCTCGGCCTGCGCAGCGATCTCGGGCTCCTCGCCGAGGAGTACGACCCCCTCGCCCGGCGGCAGCTCGGGAACTACCCGCAGGGGTTCTCCCACTGGAGCCTGGCGGACGCGGCCGTCCGCCTGGCCAGTCGGCCGCAACCCCGGCGCCCGGCGCTGCCCGGGCCGCGCGCCGTCGTCGACCAGGCGCTTCCCGCCGCCGTGGTGGCGTAGTGGGCGACAGCGAGGTCCGCAACACCGTCACCGGGTCGAAGGTGAATGTAGCTGTCCAGGCCGCCAGCATCACCGGCGGTGTGCACCTTCATCCGGGCCCGGCGCCGCGACCGGTGCCGCGACAACTCGCCTCAGTTCCACCCGTGTTCACCGACAGGGAGGAGGTGCTGCGCGCGCTGGACGGCGTCCTCGGCCGCGCAGTCGTCGAGACAGCGCCCGTCGTCGTGGTCACCGGCCCGGAAGGAGTCGGCAAGCGCTCCCTCGCCGCGAAGTGGGGGCACCGGAATGCAGCCCGCTACCCGGACGGGCAGCTGGTGGCTCGGTTGAGCACCGCCACGCCCGGCGTTCCGGCCTCGACCGCCGAGACCGTACGGTCGCTGCTGCGCTCGCTCGGGCTGGGCGAACACGTCCCCCTTCCCTGGGCTGAGCAGGACCTGCTCGGGATGTGGCGCAGCGAGACCGCCGGGCGGCGGCTGCTCGTGCTGCTGGAGGACGCGGCCTGCGCCGAGCAGGTGGTGCCGCTGGTGCCGGCGGAGCCCGACTGCCTGGTGGTCGTCACCAGTTGCTCGCCGATTCCCGCGCTTGCCGCCCGTGGCGCGCACCACCACCACCTCGGCCCGCTCGCACCCACTCACGCCGTCCAGCTGCTCGGCCGCATCCTCGGCGAGGACCGGGTGCGGGCGGAGCCGGACGCCGCCGAGGCCCTCGCTCGGGCCTGCGACGGTATGCCGCTGGCCCTGGGCTTGGCCGCCGGCGAAGCCGTCCTCACCCCGGATCGCCCGCTCGCCTCCCACCCGGTGCTCACCGCCGCGCCCGAACTGGACAGTGTTCCGATGACCATCGCCGTCGCCTGCGCGGCGCTGCCCGACAGCGAAGCACGCCTTCTCCGGCTCGCCACCTTGATCCCCGCACCCGACTTCGACCCCCTCACGGTGGCCGCTGCCACCGCCACCCCCGCCGCCCACACCCGGCAGTTGCTCGAAGAACTCGCAGCCCGGCACCTGCTGGAGCACGCCGGCCACCAGCCTGTGCGCGGCGAGGTCTACCGCATCCGTCCCGGCGTCCGGGAGCTCTTCCGAAGCGCGGACGACACACGCCTGCTCATCGTGCAGCGCTGCCTCGACTACCTGATCGCCACCGCCCAGGAGACCGTCCAACGCCTCACCCCGCATCACCGCGTCCTGCCGCGCCAGCACCGCCACCATCCCGCCGAACCGGTGCGTATCACCGACGACCGCCCCGCGCTCGACTGGCTGGAGGCCATCGCCCCCACCATCCCGTCGGCCCTCGCCGCTGCCCGTGAACTCGGCGAGCACCAGGCCCTGGTCGTCCTGGTCCACGACCTGTGGCCCCTGTTCCACCGCCTGCGGCGCACGGACCTGAGCATCGCCTTCCACGAGCTGGGCCTGGCCTCCGCCCGGATCTGGGGCCACCGCATGGCCATCCGGGAGATGACCACCACCCTGGCCATCTCACACAAGCGCGTCGGCGAGCACGAGGAAGCCCGCCGGTTCTACCGAGAAGCCCTCGACCTCGCAATCGAGGACCACGACCCCCACGGCATCGCCCAGTGCACCGCCGGAATCGGCGCCACGCTCTACGAAACCGGGCAGTACGCCGCCGCCGAACCCGAACTCACCCGCGCCACCGAGCTCTACGCCGACCTCGGCGACCGCCGCGGTGCCGGCCTCGCCAAGACCCTCCTCGGCTCCGCCGCCGCCCGCCAGGGCAACACCGACCTCGGCATCCCGCTGCTGCGGCAGGCCATCGCCGACCTCGGCTCGCTCACCCCGCCCGACCCGCTGAACGTGGCCCGGACGAAGGTCTTCCTCGGCGAGGCGCAGTCCCTGGCCGGCGAGTACGGCCTCGCCGTCACCACCATCAGCGAGGCCCACCGGGAGTTCACGGACTTCGGCCACCTCCACTGGACGGCCTACGCCACCGAATTCCTCGGGCAGGCCGCCGAACGCTCCGGCCTTCCGGACGCCGCCTGCGACTGGTACACCGCGAGCCTCCGGCAGTACGAAAACCTCGGAAGCACCCGCGACACCGAGCGCCTCCGGAGCCGGATCACCGCCCTGGCGCAGACGTGAACGCCCGCCTCCCGCCGAGCACGGCGCGATTGTCAGTACCCCGTGGCACACTGCCCTGTTCGACCCGCAACCACCGCACCAGTATGACGAGTTGGGGCCGTTCACCGGATCGTGTGGCTTCTGCCGCGACACGCCGACGCGGCCCCGCCGGGCCGCCTACGGTGGGACACCTGCCCACGCACTCACGTACGACAAACGATCACCAGTTTGATCGCAGCTTTGCCATGCCCTGAACCGGCCGCGCTCCCCCGCGCCGGTTCCCCCACCCTCTGGGAAGGAGACGTCGTGCCGCACACCGTTGGTGTCGGAGTGCACCTGGTCCTGATCGAGAACGGCCGGGTGCTGCTCGGACAGCGCGCCAACACCACCTACGCCGAAGGGCACTGGCACGCCCCGGCCGGCCACCTCGAAGCGGAAGAGTCCGTCCTGGCCGGCATGGCCCGCGAGGCCGAGGAGGAACTCGGCATCACCATCCGGGAGGAGGACCTCAACCTGGTCCACACCCTCCACCACCTCGACGCCGACGACGGCGCCGGACGCCTCCAGCTGTTCTTCACCCCGCGCTCGTACACCGGCAAGATCACCAACCGCGAACCGGACAAGTGCACCGCCCTTCGCTTCTGGCCGCTGGACAGGCTTCCGGAGCCGATCGTCGGCTACACCGCCGACGCGCTCGCGCAGATCACCGCCGGCCGCCCGCTGTCCGTCGTCGGATGGCCGGCGTGAGCACCACGAGCCACCCGGTGGCCGGGGCGCCTGCGGGGAGCACGGAGACCCGGCTCGTGGTCGTCCGCGGAAACTCGGCCTCGGGCAAGTCGTCGGTGGCGGCGGGCATCCGGGGCCGGTTCGGCCGGGGCCTGGCCGTGGTCGCGCAGGACAACCTGCGCCGCATCGTGCTGCGCGAGCGGGACCGGCCCGGCGGCGCGAACATCGGCCTGATCGACACCGTGGCACGGTACGCGCTGGGCGCCGGCTACCACGTCGTCATCGAGGGCATCCTGTACGCCGATCACTACGGCGAGATGCTCACGCGCCTGGTGGGCGACCACCGAGGCGTCACCCGCTGCTACTACCTCGACATCCCCATCGACGAGACGCTGGTCCGTCACGCCTCGAAGGCCGATCGCGAGTACCTGACGGCCGTCACCGAGCGTGAACTGCGCGACTGGTACCGCAAGCACGACGTCCTTCCCGGCGGGATCGAGACCGTCATCGGCAGCGACAGCACCCTCCACGACACGGTCGAGCGCATCATGCGCGATACCGCGCTCTCGGAGTTGTCCCCGCGCGACACCTAGAAGCAGTCGCCCGACTGCCGTGTCGGCGCCACTGCCCCCCTCCCACTCCAACCAGGAGCACCCCTGATGCACGAGACGAGCAGGCTGTCGGTCGGCGTCATCGCCCACGACCTGAACACCGACCGGATCGCCACCGTCCACTACGCCCAGCGCAGTTGGACCCCGGGCCCCGCGTGGACAATCCCGGGTGGAAAGGTCGACCCCGGGGAGGAGATCCCCGACGCCGCCGCCCGGGAACTGCGTGAGGAAGCCGGGCTCATCGCCAAGCCGTCCGACCTGCGCCTGGTGCACACCATCCAGGCCAAGGAGGGTTGGGACGGGCTCGGCGGCTTCGTGCTGTTCGTGTTCGCCACCAGCGAGTTCACAGGCGAGCTGGTCAACGTCGAGCCGGACAAGCACCTGGAGGTGCGCTGGCACCCCGCCGCCGCCGTCCTGCCAAGCCCGATGTTCCCGACCTCCAAGGCCGCGGTGGAGGCGTACCTGGCCGGCGGCCCCGCGTTCTCCACCCACGGATTCGATCCCGCCTCCGGACAACGGCAGCTCGTCGAGACGTGACCGGCGCCCTTCGGCACCATGCCGGGCGAGTGCGCCCGCCCGGCATGGTGCCGGCCAGGTCGGCCCTGCCCGGCCTGCCCGGCCACCCCCAGCCGCAGGAGGACCCGACCTGTGGTGAGCGGCCCGGCCCGAATCGAAAACGTGGTCTTCGGGGTCTTCGACCCGGGCTCGCCAAGAACCGCCGGGAACCTCCCGGCGCTTGGATGCGAAATCGAACAGGGAGCAGGATCAACCCCCATGGAAGAGCTGTTGCAAGTCGCCAACTTGGTTGCTAATAAGCTGAATTCGCGCTTCAAGGACGATCCCGAAAAGCTCCGGATGCTGCAAGGGCTCAAGGTCCAGGAGGAGGCCGGCGAACTCGCCCAGGCCGTCATCGGAGCGCTCGGACTCAATCCGAACAAGGGCCACTCCCACACCTGGGACCACGTGCGCGCCGAGGCGTGCGATACCGCCCTCACCGCGCTCGTCACGCTCTGCATGCTCGGGGGCGACCCCGAATGGTTCCTCACCAAGCACCTGCGCACCATCCGCACCAAGGCCGAGGGCTGGGAGGGCACCGCTTGAGCACCACGCAGCAGCTCGACTTCACGGCCGAGGACGAGGCCGAGATGATGGAGTACCGGCCGCCCGAGAGCGACGCCGAACTCATCTCCGGCCGCAAGGCCAGCGTGCTGGCCACCGCCCGCGCCCTGCCCCGCCTGGTCCTCCTCGCGCTGCGCCTCGGCCGCCAGGCCGACCCGGGCTCCCTCACGATCATGCTGGTGTGCGCGGTCGTCGCCTCGACGGCGAGCGCCTTTGGCCTGCTGGCCACCACCGGCATGATCACCCACCTGCTGGCCGGCACCGGTTCGATCAGCCAGCGCCTGTCCGACTCCCTGCCCTCGATCATCGTGCTGGCCGCGATGGCCGCGACCGGCTCGCTGCTGGACATCGTCGGCGGCTGGGTGTCCGATCGGCTCGGCCCCAAGATCAACCGCCTGGCCGAGATGGAGCTGATCGAGGCCGCGACGCGCGCCGAGCTGGCCGCCTACGACGACCCGAAGTTCCACGCCGCCTGGGACGCCGGGGACCGGGGCGCGGTCTCCACCCGCGACCTTGTCTCCCAGGTCCGCGACCTGATCACCCACGTCGCCTCGCTGGCCGCCGCCGCAGTGGTGATCGCCACGATCCACCCCCTGCTGCTGCCCCTGCTCGTCCTGGCCGTCCTGCCCCAGGCGCTGGCCCGCACGGCCGCCGCGACCTCCCTGCACCGCGCGATGCTCGCCATCTACGGACCGCTGCGCGCCGCGGCCGTCCTGCGCTGGTACCTGTGCGACCGCCGCTCGGCCGCCGAGGTCCGCTCCAACACCTTCGTCCCATTCCTGCTGCGCCACCACGCCCGCGCGGTGAAGAAGATCAGCGCCACCACCGACGAGGCCGCCGGCCGCTCCGCCCGCCTGAACCTGTACGGGTCGGTGGTGTCCGGCATCGGCGCCGCTCTGGTGTGGGGTGGGCTGGCCTGGCTCCTGGCCACCGGCCGCGTCTCCCTCGCCTCCGCCGGAACCGCCGTCATCGCCCTGCGGGCGGCCTCGGCGAGCCTGCGCAATGCGGCGAGCTACGCGGCTGCCGTCCACCGCACCGGCTTGTGGGTCGGCGACTGGTCGCGCTTCATCGAGCTGGCCTGCGCCCAGCGCCGAAACCGCGGCACCCAGGCCCCGCCGGAGGAGACCGCCGTGATCGAGGCCCGGGGCGTCACCTACGCCTACCCCGGCTCCGACAAGCAGGCCCTGCGCGGCGTGGACTTCCGCGTCAGGCGCGGCGAGATCGTCGCCGTGGTCGGGGTGAACGGTGCCGCGAAGTCCACCCTGATGCGGCTGCTGTGCGGCCTGACGCTGCCCGCAGACGGCGCGGTGACGTGGGACGGGCGCGACACCCGCGACATGGACCCGGACCTGCTGTGGGGGCACACCGCGTTCGTCCAGCAGGACTTCTCTCACTGGCCGCTCACCGCCAGGCAGAACATCACGCTCGGCCAGCCCACCAGCCGGGGCGACGCCGCGGTGATGGAGGCTGCCGCAGCCACCGGCGCCGACGAGGTGATCGCCGAACTTGACCGGGGCCTCGACACCCTCGTGTCGCGGGACTTCTGGGGCGGCACCGACCTGTCCGAAGGCCAGTGGCAGCGCATGGTCACCGCCGCCGCGTTCCACCGGCAGTCCGACCTGCTCATCCTGGACGAGCCGACCAGCGCCATGGACCCGAGGGCCGAACACCGGATCTTCAACGGCCTGGCCGGCATCGCCAAGGACCGCGCCACCGTGCTGGTCACCCACAACCTGGAGAACACCCGGGTCGCGCACCGCATCGTCGTCCTGGACCACGGGCGCGTCATCCAGGAAGGCAGCTTCGACCAACTCGCCTCCACGCCAGGCATGTTCGCCGACCTCCGGGCGCTGCAGCACGACCGCAGCGGCGTGCCAGCGCAGAGGACGCCACTGACCGACACCCCTGAGACGACCAGCAAGGAGCAGACCGCGTGAGCGACCAGCAGACCGCCTCCCGGCCCAGCACCGCCGAGGAGCTTCGCCACCAGCTCGCTGATCGACTGCTCGCTGACCAGAAGATCCGCACCAGCGCGGTGGAGACGGCGATGCGCACCGTGCCACGCGAGCTGTTCGTCCCCGGCGTCCCCCTCGCCACCGCCTACGCCGACGACACCGTGTCCATCAAGACCGACGAGGCCGGGACGTCGATCAGCGCGGCGTCCCAACCGCGGATCGTGGCCCTGATGCTGGAACAGCTCCAGGTCGAACCCGGCCACCGGGTCCTGGAACTCGGCGCTGGCACCGGCTACAACGCGGCCCTGCTGGCCCACCTGGCTGGACCGGCCGGACGGGTCGTCACCATCGACGTCGATGACGACCTGGTTCGCGGTGCCCGCGCCAACCTCGCTCGGGCGGGCATCGGCGGTGTGGACGTCGTCCTCGGCGACGGCAGGCTCGGCCATCCCAGCGAGGCGCCGTTCGACCGGATCACCGCCACCGTCGGCGCCTTCGAAGTCCCCCGGGCCTGGCTGGACCAGCTCCACCCCGCCGGCCGTCTCCTCGTCCCGGTGCGCCTGGCCGGGGCGGTGTCGCGGACCGTCCCCTTCGCCAGCGACGGCCACGGCGGCTGGATCGGCGACGGCAGCGAGATGGCGGGCTTCATGCCGCTGCGCGACCCCGGCACCACCCCGGCCGGGCCCGGCGCCATCGACCTGACCGGCACCGGCTCAGCCACCCTCCATCCCAACCGGGACAACCTCCACGCCACCGACCCGGCCGCCCTGAGCGAGGTCCTGAACACCCGGCACACCACCGTGCCTACCGGGGTGTTCGTCGGCCGCCGGGAGTCGTTCGAGCAGCTGTATCTGTGGCTCGCCTGCCGACTGCCCAACCCGCCGATGTGGCTGCGGTCCTCCGGGGACGCGGTTCCGGGCCTGCCCGCCCAGACGATGGCCACCACCGCAGGCGGCTCCCTCGCTCACCTTGGCTACCACCTCACCGAGGACGGCGGCGACCTGTTCGAACTCGACTTCCATGGTTACGGCCCCGGTGGCGCCGACCTCGCTGCCCAGCTCGCCGCCGAAGCCGCACTGTGGGACCGCCGCTTCCGCAACCACCCCGCCGTCATCGCGATCCCGGCGACGCCGCCGTCTGCCGACCCGGACCGGGGCCGCTTCGTCCTGGCCCGCCCCACCACCCCGATGACCGTCACCTGGAACACCGAGGACCCCCGTTGAACGAGCAGCGCAGGACGATCGCCGTGCTCGGCGAGATGGCCGAACTCGGACCAGATGCCGTCGAAGGGCACCGCGCTGTCGGACGGGAGGCAGGTGAACTCGGCGTGGACCTGGTCGTCGCTGTCGGCGGCGCGCTGGCCGAGCAACTGGCGCTCGCAGCCGGTGCGGCGGGCGTGGAGACCGTCGCGATCGTGCGCGACAACGCCACCGCCGCCGCCTGGCTCCAGAGCGAGGTGCGCTCCGGCGACGTCGTCCTGGTGAAGGGCTCGCGCTCCGGGATGCTCTGGCAGGTCGCCGAGACCCTGGCCGGGCAGCAGGTCACAGCCTGGGGCGACTGGAACCGTGTGAAGGAGGAGACCACCGCATGATCTCGTACAAGTTGCTCGCCGAACAGGCCCTGGCCGAGGGCGTCCAGAAGGTCGCGGCCGGAACGGTCGTCCGCGACCAGCAGGGCCGCGTCCTGATGCTGCGCCGCAAGCAGGACGACGTGCTGCCCGGCCTGTGGGACTACCCGGCCGGCGGACTGAACGACGGCGAGGACCCCCGGGACGGTGCGATCCGGGAGCTGGCCGAGGAGACCGGCATCCACTGCCCCGACATCGAGTACGTGCGGGCCCTGGACTTCATCAACACCCGAGGCCGCCTGACCCGTCAGTTCGTCTTCACCTGCACCGTCCCGGACGAGACCGCGGTGACCCTCTCCGAGCACGACGCCTTCGGCTGGTTCCGCCCGGACGAGCTACCGCCGACCAGCGACGGCTACCGCGAGGTGATCGGCTGGCTCACCCACCGCCTCGCCGCCGGATGGAAGCCCGCCAGCCGGTATCTGGCCACGATCGACCGGCCGATGACGTGGGCCTGCTTCCTGGTGCGCGACCACGAGGGCCGCGTCCTCGGGATGCGCAACTCCGTGGACACCGAACGCTGGGACTGGCCCGGCGGGAACTCCGAGCCCGGCGAGTCGCCGTTCGACACCGCTCTGCGCGAGGCCCGCGAGGAGATCGGCCTCGACCTGCTCGCGGAGAACCCGGACCCGGTCGGCCGGCAGCGGCTGATCGCCGTCATCCACCAGCAGGCCGACCACGTCCGTCCCGTGCCGTCGATCGGCTGGGTCTTCGACGGCGGCACGCTCACCGAGGAGCAGCAGGCCCGCATCGTCCTCGACCCGGCCGAGCACTGCGAGTTCCGCTTCGAGACGGACTACAACTGGCGCCACTTCCTGACTCCGAAGGAGTACCGGCAAGACCTCCAGGTGCTGCGCGCCGCCCGCTCCGGCCGGGTGCTCTACATCGAGCGTCCGACCCCGGAGCACCAGGACTTCGAGGGCATCGTGGTGTTCGTCACCACCCCGGACGGCGAGCTGCTGGTGCACCACCGGGACGAGAAGGAGGGCATCGCCTGGCCGGGATTCCGAACCCCGATCGGCGGGTGGCGTGAGCACGATGAGACGCCGTCCGAGACCGCGACCCGGGAGGTGTTCGAGGAAGCCGGGATCACCATCACCGACGTCCGGGAGCTGCCCGGCCCCCGCCACGAGCGCGTCTCGGCGATGACCCGCGTCCTGCACGCGGTGTACACCGGCCCGAAGGACGCGATCCGGCTCGGCGACGAAGGCCAGGGCATCGCCTGGGTGCCCTTCGCCGAAGTCGCCGCGCTCCAGACCCCGCCGTACGTCGCCCACTACCTCGACCTGATCGGAGCCTGACCATGTCCGACTTCTACTGCGAGCAGGTGCTCAACGGCCTCACGTCGGTGGACACCGTCCAGGAGACGGACTTGGTCCTGGCCTACCACCACACCAAGCCCAGCTACCCGGTTCACATCGTGGTGATCCCCAAGCAGCACATCCCCTCGCTCGAAGACCTGGGCGACGGCGGCGAGGAGCTGCTGACCGAGGTGATGCGGGTTGTCCGGGAGGTGGCCGCCCTGGTCCGGGCCGAGCACGGCGCCGCGTGCGTCGTGACGAACCTCGGCGACTACCAGGAGTCCAAGCACCTCCACGTGCATGTCCTCTACCGGGGCGACAAGCCCGAGGGCCTGGCCTGAACCCGGCTGCGCCAACGAACAGGAGATCGTCCACGATGCCGCAGTGGATTCCCCCCGCCGACTACCTGAAGACGATGCCGCAGGCGCGGCCGAACGCACCGCCCGCGCCCGCTACCTCGGGCAGGACGGCCGGACTTACCACGTCCTGCTCGGAGAGCAGGCCCTGCTGACTGGCATCGGCGGCGCCGAGGTGATGCGCGCCCAGCTGCAGCACCTGCTGGGCGTCCTCGACGTGCCGGGCCTGCAGCTGGGGATCATCCCGTCCCGAGCCCGCCTGCACGTCTACCCCGGCGACGGCTTCGGCATCCACGACGGCACCCGCGTGGAGGTGGAGGGCTACCGCGGATGCGAGACCATCACCGACCCCAAGCGCGTCGGCCTCTTCCACCGGGCGTTCAGGCTGCTCCAGGAGTCCGCCGTCTACGGGCAGGACGCCCGCGCCCTGATCACCGAGGCTCTGCACGGCTGGTAATCCCCACCTGGCCTCGTCCGTCGAGGACCTCGGGCTGCCGGCCCGCCGGCTCTGCCATGCCACAGCACTGACATTCGTCCGAACCTGTCCAAATCAGACCGGAGTTCTTCATGAAGACCAATCCCAGCGCCGGTTCTCGTACGGCCCTGGTGGGCGGCTCCACTGTCCGTATCGGCGAACTCGCCGGGCCCGCTCGCCCCAGCGAGGACCGGGTGTTCACCACGGACCGTGCCGTGATCGTCCTGGACGGTGTCTCCACCGTCACCGACGACCAGCCCCGCGGCGGCTGGTACGCCGACACCCTGGGCTCGTCCATCGCCGAACTCCTCACCCGCGATCCCGACGTGGACCTGCGCCAGGTGCTCGCCACCGCGATCGACATCGTGGCCACCAGCCACGCGCTCGTCCCCGGCTCGGCCCCGGCCGCCACCGTGGCGATCGTGCGGCGGCGGGCGGACCAGATCGAGGCGGCGGTCCTCGGCGACAGCCCCGTCATCGCCATCCGCCGCGACGGCACGCTGCACGAGGTGCGCGACGACCGACTCGCCCTTCTCGTGGCCGCTCAACCGCAGGCCTGTGAGTACCGCGACCTCCTGCGCGCCGGCCACGGCTTCGGCGAGCGCCACCGCCACATCCTTCAGGAGCTACGCGACTTCCAGAACGGCGTGGTCAACCGCCCCGGCGGATACTGGATCGCCGAGGCCGTGCCCGAGGCGGGCCTCAACGCGGTCACCGCGTCGTGGCCGGCCGACGACCTGGCCGAGATCGTGATCGCCACCGATGGCATCTCCGCCGGCGTCGAGGACTACGGGCTGTACTCGTGGCCGGCACTCGCCCACGCGTGCCGGGAGGACGGGCCGCACACGGTCGCCGACGCCATCGACCTCGCCGAACACGAGGACCCCTCCGGGCAGGTCTGGCCCCGCTACAAGGTCGGCGACGACAAGGCCCTGGTCTGGTGGCCGCTCGCCGGCACCGCTGCGGCCGACACCAGCCTGGGGCGGAAGTCGGCGACCACCAGGGTGCGGGACGCCGACTGGCTGATCACCCTCGCGAACCTCAACGCCTACAAGCTGCACCCCCGAGACCTCGGCACCAAGGGTTGGGAGGCTCGGGTCACCGCGATCCGCGAGGTCGCCCCGGACATCCTGTGCCTGCAGGAAGTCCTCGTCGACGAGGACGCACCCGAGGACGCCGACGAACAGGGGATCGTCGACGAGGCGAAGCGGCACCGCCGCTGGGACGCGCAGGCCGCCACCGTCATCGAGCGCCTGGCCCACGAGTGCGGACTCACCGCCACCACCGTGCGCTCTGACGGCAGCCCCGGACCGGTCGCGATGGCCCGCAACGGCGACCGCCCCTGGTTCACCGCGGTGCTGTGGCGCCCGGAGACGATTACCCCGGTACCCGGCGGATTCCGACCGTACGGGTCGCCCGACTACTGGCACGGCTGCACCACGATCCAGCTCGACATCGGCGCGCAGGATCCGCTGCTCGTCGTCAGCTACCACGGCGACCCGTTCCGGCCGGACTTCCGGGCCGACGAGGCCCGGCGTCTCAAGGGTGCCTTCCGCCGTACCGGCGGTGCCAAGCCCGGCGTCGCCCTGGGCGACTTCAACTCGATCTCCGCTGCCAGCATCACCGTCGACGGCCAGGAACGGCCCTACGACGAAGAGCCCTACCGCGACCAGCACCACGACGACCTCGAGTACCAGTGCGTCCCCGAGACGATCGGCGACACCAACCTCGCCGACCGCCGGCCCACCGCCATGCTGCTGCGCCGAGGCTTCATGGTCGACGCCGCCGCGCACCTCGGCGCGCCGTGGGAGCCGACGGTGGGTCACTGGGAAGACGGCACGGGCGACCCGGACCCGTGGGGACCGCGCCGCATCGACCTCGCCCTCGCGACCCGCCCCGTGGCTCCGGCGCTGGTCGGCTACCGCACCCACCGAAGCCCCGCCGCCGAGGCGGCCTCCGATCACCTCCTGATCGCGGTCGACATAGACCCGTCCAAGATTCACCACGAGGCCAAGGGGGCTTAGCCGTGCGCAAGTTCATGTCGCCCAGCAGACTGTGGGGCCGCCCGGACGGGCCGGACGAGGACTGGGTCCGACCGCATGTCCTGTGGCTGCCGCAGGACCAGCCGCAGGTCTGCGCCTACTTCGCCAAGGTGCGGGAGATCACCTCCCGGTACCCGGACGTGATCTCCTCGATCGCCGAGGAAGACCTCCACATGACCGTCCAGAAGATCAACCCGCAGGCCGCGGACGGCTCGCGCGTCGACGACGCGATGCTCGAGGTTGCGGCGGTCGCGGTCCAGCGTGAACTGGCCGCTCTGGAACCGTTCACCGTCGAGATCGGTCCGGCCCGGGCGTCCGGCTCCGCCGGGATCGTCGAGGTCTGGCCCGAGCGGGGACCGGCGGAGCTCTACCAGCGCGTGCGCGCCGGGCTGACCACGGCCGGCCTCGGCCTCCCTCCTGCCGAGGAGTTCTTCTGGTGCCACATGTCCTGCGGCTACGGCGTGCAGGACACCGACACCCCGGAGCTGGCCGCCCGTTCCGACCGGCTCGCCTCCGACCTCGGCCGCGGCATACGGCCGGGCATCCGCACCAGCGCCACCATCTCCAGCGTGTGGCTGGCGTGGGAGCGCCAGGTCCACGGCCGAAACACCTACGCGTTCGAGCGCGTCCACCAGCTGCACCTCGGCCAGTACCACCAGCCGCAACCGCCCACACTGCACGGCGCCAACGCCGGCATCTACGCGACGGAGAAGTGATCGTGGAGAAGTTCGTTCCCAAGTTCCAGCGCTCGCCGTGGCCAGACGGCGCCCGAGTACTGCACGTGTACGCGGTTCCGGACCTGCAGGCCAACCTTCCCTTGGCTCGGCTGGTCGGCGAGTGCCGCAGCGCGATGCTGCCCTTCCCGATCACCCCGATCGGCGACGGCACGCTGCACTGCACGCTGGAGATGGTGGCCGACACCACCGCCGACAAGATCACGGCCGACGAGCGCGACGTTCTTCTCGGCGCCCTGCGCAAACACCTCGATGGCGCCAGCCCGTTGGAGATCACGGCCGGTTCCCCGGTGGCCAATCGGGTCGGGGCGTACCTGGACCTGTCGCCGGACGATGGCCTGCTCGATCTGCGGGAACGCGTCCGCGCGGCCATCCGTGAGGTCCGCGGGCCGGGCGCGCTGCTCCACGACGGCGGCCGGCCCCACATCTCGCTCGGCTACGCCTGGTCCACCGCGTCCTCCGACGAACTGCAGACCGCGCTGCGGCGGATCTCGCCCAGCCACGCCCCCGTCCGCGTCACCGCAGTACAACTCCTCGACGTCCAGTTCCAGCAGCGCCCCCGACCGAACGGGGAGACGGCGTGGGAGCTGTCGTGGGAACCGGTGGCCGAACTGCCGCTCCACAACGCCGGATGAACGTCTCCGGTGCCCCGCGCGCTGCGCGGGGCACCGGTAACGTACCGGGAACCGACCGCCGACACGGAGGGAGTCCGTGGAAACCGTGAGCACGGACAGCAGCAACGAGGCCCGCAAGCGGGCCTGGGACGCCTGCGTGGAGCTGACCACCCGCCCGCCACTGGCTCCCCGGACGCCAGCAGCCGATATCCCCGGCCAGGTCACGCACGATGCGACCGCAATCAGCCGGGCCTTGGCCGCCATCCCCGCAGACGGCCTTCCCGCCGGCGTCGCCGCAGCGGTCGGCCAGGCCCGCGACGGCCTTGGCCCCGTGCTGGAACTCGGCGCCGAACTGGAGCGCTGGTGCGCGCAGCAGGGGCCTGCTGGGGTGGGCGAGGGTGAGAGGCAGTGGCCGCTCTACGCCGAGCTCGTCACCGCCTTCGACGAGGCCCATCCCGCCTTGGAGTTGGCCTGGTTGGCGCTGGATGCCTTCGCCCGCGCCAGCTCGACCGGCCCCGCGCCCAGGGGTTGGGCGACCCTGGGCAGTCAGGTGATCCACCAGGGCCCGTTCCTGACCGTGCGCCGCGACGACGTCCGCCGGCCTGACGGGCAGGAGGGCTTCTACGAGTACATCGAGATGGCCGACACGGTACGGGTCGTGGCGCTGAACGCGGCCGGCGAAGTCGCTCTGTTGGAAGACCACTTCTATCTGCAACCCACTCATCCGGTCCTTCACCTTCCCGGCGGCGCCGTCGAGAAGGGCGAAGGCGTGCTGATCGCGGCCGGGCGCGAGCTGGAGCAGGAGACCGGGTGGCGGGCCGGTCAGCTGGAGGTGCTGGGCTGTATCGACCCGCTGCCGGGCGCGGCCCGCACCACCACCCACCTGCTGCTCGCCACCGACCTCGCCCAAGGGCGGGTCGACCGGGAGCCCACGGAAGCAGGGATGACGATGCGCTGGACGCCCGCCGCGGAGGCCGTTCGGCTGGCCCTCGCCGGCGGGATTCGGGAAGCGGGGAGTCTCGCGGCCATCCTGCTCGCCCAACCCCGGCTGCCCTCGGCACAGTTGCCGTGATCGGGACACCGCACCACGGGTTGCCCGAGCCGGGCTGGCAGCAGCGGACCGTGAAGACGCTCAGGGAGATCGCCGCGCGCGATCCGCGCGTCCGTGACCTGCGGGTCCACGGATCGGCTGGCGCGGGCGGCGGCGACGTGGATCTGTGGTCCGACCTCGATCTGGTCCTGACCACGGACCACCACCCCGCCCAGGTGGCGGAGGAGTTCGCCGGCTTGGCGTTGTCCCGGCTCGGGCCGCTCTTCACCGCCAGCCACGAGGCCACCGCCAACGGCTACGGACTGCGCCTGGTGCTCGTCGACCTCCGCCGCATCGACGTCACCGTCCGCGCAGTCGGCAACTCCCGTGATCCAGATGCGGCTGCCCCGGCGGCGGATCCGCTGGCGGAGCTGGTCGAAGCGTTCCGCTTCGACGGGGTCCTGGCCGCCGTCAAGGCCGCCCGAGGTGACGTCCTGATCGGCTCTCACCTTGCTCTCCAGCTCGCGCGTCACCTGCTCGTCGCGGCGATGATCTTGCGTGACCGCCAGAGCGGGACGACCCACCACCGCCACGGTGGCACCGTCTGGGATACCTGGGCGGAGCGCCTGGCCACGGCCCCCGCCCCCTACACCCGGTCGGGGATCACCGCGGCCATCCGCTTCCACATCAAGGAACTGGACCGACTCCTCCTTCAGCGTGCCCCGCACCTTGCCGGCGGCAACCAGCCCTTGCACGCCCTGCTGGATGCCGTCGACGCTCACGCCCCGGCCCGCCCCGAAGGTCTGGCGTGATAGACACCAGCAGCGCGGTCCCGCGGCCACCCTGGTTATCGGGCCGCAACGACCCAGCCTCCGACTCGCCGTCAGCTTCCCTCGCGCCACTGCGGACAGCCCGAACCATGGTGGCCTTACCCGATCGAGCCTAAGGTAGGACGGCGTGACCTGGAACTTCACCACGAGCCACATCGGCCACGACGGGGCCGGCAACCTGACCTTGGAGATCTGCCATCGCCGCGCCGACTACGGCAACCGGTTCGGCGGGGTGTTCTGGCTCCGCACCCCGCCGCTGCCGGACGGGACACCCGAGCTGGACGTCTGCTGCCCTGTGTGCATGGCGGACCGCGGCCTGACCGTCTCCGGGGTCTGGGGCGGCCCCGCCCGACTGACCTGCGTGTGCGCTCACTCCTGGACGCCCCGGCTTCCCGGCCTCTCACCCGAGGCCGTTCTGCGAAAGCTCGTGCGCCTGGCCCGCACATCGGATCCCGGTCCCGGGATGCCGTTGTGGCGGATGCGGGCCGACCACGACGCCAAGCCCCCGACGCCGCTCCAGCAGGCCGTCCACTCGTACGTCGTCAACGCCTCTCGCGCCCTCAATCGTCGGGAGTGGCAGTTCAGCGACCGTGAGTGTTCCGTGGCCTCCGACCTGCTGACGCGGGCCGGCTGCCGGGTGCACTGGAGCCCCGAGGAGCTTGAGGCCCTGGCGAAGCAGAAGCTCACCGACGAGGACCAGCTCAAGTGGGTCCATGAGAACCTCCAGGCGCTGGAGCACGCCAAGGCGCCTCGCGGCCGTCTCAGGCAGTTCCTGTCGGACTGCGCCGCCGCGCTGCGGCCGGCCGCCCTTCTGACCGTGGACGACCTGGAGCCCGGGACGACGTGGTCCGGCATGCCACCGGTGCTTGAGGACGCCCGCGGGGCGCTCGGCAGCGTCCACGTCGTCCTGACCGCGGGCGCCACCGGCGACGTCGATTACTGACGCCGACCGCAACCTGCCGCACCGCCCCTTGCCCTGCGAAGTGTTCGGTCGGTCCTCGGCGGCTCTGCGCCTAGGATCGACACATGGTCAGCAACGGTGGGCAAGGGTGGGAGGAAGCCCGGGCCAAGGCCCGCGAGTTCCGGTGTTTTGATCGCAATGTCCGGGATGTCCTCGCTCTGATCTACTACCTGATCGCGGCTCAGGACGGCAGCGCCCTGGACCGGTTCTCCTTGCGGTCCGTCCGCTACCGCCTCGCCGATCCGCAGCGCCTGCACCGAGACCTATCCGGGCTGCTGCCCGGTCCAGCACGTGAGGCGAGCGGGACCAGGCCGGTCGAGATCGGCTTGGCCGATCTTGCGCAGGCACGGCTACTCGAGCACGGCCAGGACTACGGCCCGTTCACCGGCCCGCCCCCCGTGGAGGGAACGATCTGGAAGCTCTGGCACGCGCTGAACGCCGAGCACGGAGTGCCGCTGGAGGACACCCTGCCGTCCGACATGGTCACCGAGGACGTGTACGGCAGGTATCAATCGAGCGGGATGACCGTCTTCGAGCACGCCGTACGCGAACTGACCGGCCAAGTCGACCAGCTTCTCCTTCCGGCCAGCGGAGCGTTGAGCCTGCAGGCCCACGTCCGGATCATCGGAGGCGTCCACGCCAGACGGACCGGCCGTCTCCGCGCAGTCACCTGGGGCACCGACGACGAGCAGCGCACCTGCACCGACGCCCCAACGGTCTTCCGGGTCGACTTCGACGACCGCCATGAAAGTGCCGACATCGCCCCCGCCGACGTGGAGAAGCTGCCCGAGTGGGACCACCGATTCGTCGTCGTCCACGCGGGCGAGCCGCTGCCTACCGAGTGGGCTGCCTCCGTGTTGCTGGCCGCCGCCGGTCCGTCGCCCGCCTGGCACGACGAAGCTGTGGAGCGCCTTCGGCGGTGGCAGGGCGGTGGACGCATAGTCGTCCTCCTCGGCTGGCCGCGGCACGGCCAGGCGCTCAGCACCGAGGAGGAGCGGTGGGTTGACTCGGCCGCCGACTGGGCCGACGAGATCATCGCTCTCGAACTCGACGACCGTTCCTCCCCGGCTCGGCTCACGCCCGACCGGCCAGTCGACGCCCTCCGCCACTCTGCGCGCCTGACCCTCGCAGCCGCCCCCGGACGCACGCCAGCCCCCGAAAACGCGCCCTCCTGGGCCCAGACCCACCGCGTCGGCGTTGCGCCCACAACCGCCGAGGCGGTCGAGGCCGCGCTGAGCCGGATCGGCGGAGGACACCGACGAGCTGCTGGGCATCGTCAAGTGCCACTTCTCGTTGCCCGCTCCGCGGCGTTCATCGGCTGGTCCGTGGAACAGCTGACGTCCGGCACGGTGCTGGAGGAAGCCCAGGTGGAGTGGGTGTGCCGCGAGGAGGGTGCCGGTGAGCCGATCTCCTGGTGGATCCTGCGCGCCCGTCTCTGGCACCAGGACCGTTCTCGCAGCGAGGAGACCGTGCTCGCGCACCCGGGCCTGCTGAGCGTGGTCGTCTACCACCCGCGGAAGCCATGGACGGACACCGAGGTAGTCCTCGTCCCTAGCCCCGCCGCCGCACGGGGGAAAACGCGCGAGTTCCTGCGCCTTCCCAGCGTCATCAACAACGTGCGCGCCGGCGGAGGCAACACCGACCGCGCCTGGTCGTTCCTCGTGGAAGGGCTCAGCCTGTACCTCGACTCCGATCGCCTGCGCGGAAGCGCGTTCCGCAACGACAGCCACCTCACCTCCGCCCGCCGCAGCGTCGTCCGCGTCGCGTTGACCGACAGGGAGTTCGACGACCTCCAGGACCGGCTGGAGCTGAGCCCAGTCGGCGCGCCGGAGGTGCACCGGTTGGCTGACCTCATGGCGAACCCGGTCTGCGACTGGGCCACCCTGGGCGCCATCACCACCGCCGTGCAGCCCAACCCGCCAACCGCATCCCTTGACCCGTGGACTGCCCGCCAGAGGATGCTGCAGTGGCGCGAGGCCGTTCGCCGGGCCACCACCCTCGCCGCTCCCCACCACGAGGGATCGGACGTTGCCGCGGTCCGGGACCTCATCGCGATGACCCTCTATGCCCTCCACCTACGCGAACGACAGCCGGTTGCCGAAGTGTCGTGGTGGACCGTGCTGTTCCACCTCCAGGACGACCAGCACGTCATCGACCTGGTGGAGCAAACGCTCCAGGACACCGGCCACGACGTGATCCCACGACTCAGCTTCAGGTCGCCCGACCAGAGGAGAGCCGACCCGATCGCCCGGCGGTGGGACCGGCTGAACCGCCCCCAGGACCCGCCTGCGGCCGGACCTCACGACGGCCCCGCTCGCAGACCCGATTCCGTTCCCGACGCATGGGACAGCCACCGCGGCGGCCGACCCGACCCGATCATCAGGGCGTGCGTCCCTCGCGCCGCAGCCGCCGTCCACGCAGTCCTGGAGGACGGTTTCACCGAGCGTCAGCGCATCCGCGTCACGGCCGGCCCGTACGAGGGTCGCGCCGGCTTCATCCAGCGCCCCGTCTGGAGGCTGGACCGCGAGACCTTGCAGATCGCGGCGCCCCCCGCTGCATACGTCGTCGACCTCGACGACCTCGACGACGCGGCAGAGATCAACACCGGCCAGCTCGCTAGCCACACGGACGGACGCAGCCGGCCCGGAGCCCCGCCTGCCACGCCGAACGGCCCGGCCGCCGATCCGACGGCGCGATAGGGTCAGGCTTCGGCGTTGGCCCCAACCTGGCCCGCCGGACGCCGTTCTCCGAGGTCGTCAGCTCCCAGCAGCTCGGCCGGACATCACGGCGCCACCGAAGGCTACGGGAGGGAAACTCGGTGAACGATCTCATGAGCCAGCTGCCCCGTCCGCTGGTTGAGCGGATGGGCCGGATGAGCGGCATGGCGCTGCGCGGCGTCATCGCCCTGGTCGACGAGGAGCCGGACACCTTCGCCGCTCTGGTGGACAGAATCGGCACCTGGGACGACGATCCGGGACGCACGCCGTACCCGAGGCCCCGCTACCAGTTCGCCGTCACCGAGGCGCTGCGCGTCGTCAACAACGGCTTCACGGCTATCGAAGAGCACGGCCCCCTCCTCAACGAGGCGGTGGTGGAAGGCGCTCGGCCGCTGATCGAGTCGTTCGCGCCCGCGGAGTTCCGCGACGCCGCCCTGCAAAAGCTCGCAACCTTCCCTCCCGGCACGGAGCCGATGGACCTCTCCGGCGGCGACGACGTCGGGCCCGTGGACTACGTCGTCGCCGCGGCAGCGGCGGCGTGGATCGCCAACGGCGCGGGCGGGCGGGTGGCAATGCAGCAGAACCTGCGGCTGGCCCTGTTGAAGGAGGTCCGCCGCGCGGAGAGCGTGGCCACCGGTGCACCGGAGCGCGAACAGGTCAACGACGTCAGCGACGCTGACGCGCTCGCTCTGCTCGCTGCCTTGTACGACGAGGACTATGTCCGGCTGATCCCCGGCCCCCGTGACCGCGGTCCCTGGGAGTGGGACATGCTGGCCGTCCTCAAGGCACACCTGCTGGAGACCCCCGCCGACGCCACCACCCCTGAACAAGCCCAGGCGCTCAAGGCCAAGCTCGTGACCATCCTGCAGGCCGCCGTGGCCACGGTCGAGAAGCCGAAGGCGCCCATGGTGCGCCCGGTCGGCAAGCGGGTCCAGCCCAAGCGCCAGCCGAAGAAGAAGCGCAACGGCAAGTAGTCGGCGAGCTCAGGGTTAGCCGGATGCCGGCGTCAGGTCTTCTGCCCGGCCCGGCGGGGATCGTCGCATTGGGCCCCCGGGCGGACAGCGGAAATTCCGTTGCCCGCTCGGGCCAGCTGACGATTCCATGGCCCAATGGAGACGACAACTCCCTTGGCTGTCAGCAGCTTTCACCGTGACGGCTACTGCGTTGTGCCCGATGTCCTCACCGCCGAGCAGGTGAGCCACTGGCGTTCGGCGCTCGCGCGGCACGTTGCGGCCCAGCCACCCGAGCCCAGCCGTACCGGTCCGTACTTCCTGTGGCCGACCCTCGCCGACCACTCCGACCTTCGCGCCCTCTACGAGGAAAGTGGCATCGGCGACGCCGTCCGCGCGTTTCTACGTTCCGACCTCACCTTGCCGACCCCGGAGGTCGCACAGCTGGCGCTCACCCTGCCGCCACACCCGCACCACCCCGGTGCCCCTCACATCGACGGCCTCACCCCCACCGAGGACGACGGCCGCCCCGGCACGTTCACCGTCCTGGCCGGCCTCCTACTCACTGACCAGCGCCAGCGCAACCGCGGCAACCTCTGGGTCTGGCCAGGCACACACCTCAGCACGGCAGCGTGGCTGCGCCACCACGGCGCGGACGCGCTGCGCGACGCCACGCCCTACCCGCCCGTGGACCTGCCCACCCCGTTGCAGGTGACCGGCACGGCCGGAAGCCTGGTCCTCGTCCACTACCTGCTCGCCCACAACATCGGCGGCCATTTTGGTGCCGCTGGCGACGAGCGCCGCGAGACCGTGTACTTCCGGTTGCGCGCCGTCAGCCACCGCGAACGCTGGCGCGAGGTCGTGACAGACCCGCTGTTGGAGTTCGCGCTGCCGGATCAGACGGGAGGCTCCGTCACGGACGCCGGGCGATGATCGCCTCTGTGCGGATCGTCTGCTCAAAGGTGCCCGCCGGGTCGAAGGCCAGCAGGGCGTCGCGGACGTCGTTCACGAACGCCTTCGCGTCCGGGCCGAGCTGGCGGGGGCTGCTGTAGCTGTAGGAGAGCTGCAGGCCGGCCACCTCGTCCGCGGTCCGGGCGATCGTCCGGTCCCAGTGCGCGGTCTCGATCCGCGAGAATGCGGAACGGGCCAGCACGTCCTGGTGGCGCTCGGCCGGGTGGGTGTAAGTGCCGCGCCCGGCTCGGCGCTCCGGCCCGAGGTACCGGACCCGGACTTCCCTGATCGTGTCCAACCAGGGCGGCGGGGCGATGTCGCCCGGACCGCCGCCGGAGGCCAGCACGATCGCGCCTCCGTCGTCGATGAGGGCATCCAGGTCCTGGGCGACGGAGGCGCGGTCCATCCAGTGGAAGGCGGCTCCTACGGTCACCAGTCGGAGCGGCGGCAGGTCCATGCTGGCCAGTTGTGACGCCTCGCCCAGGCGCCATTCGATGTTGGTCACGCTGCCCGCGGCGGCGAGCGCTCGGGCCTCGGCGAGCATGCCCGGTTGCGGATCGATGGCGATCACCGAGTTCACCATGCGGGCCAGCGGGAGGGCCATCGCTCCAGTACCGGCGCCCAGGTCCAGTGCCCACCCGGTCCCGTCGAGGCCGAGGCGCTCGGCGACATGGGTGAACAACCGCTCGTCGTAGCCCGGCCGGTAGGCCGCGTAGTACGGCGCGGTGCCGTCGAATAGCTCTGCTGGCTCAGTACTCATGTCCGCCACGCAGCCATCCTGCCACCGCCGCCCAGGCCGCATCGGTCGAGCTCCGCCCCTTGGAACGGAGCGGCGGCCGAAGCGTCCTCCTCCTGGCATCTACGCCGTGTTCCGCGAGGCACGCGGGCGCAGGAAGTGGAGGAGATCTGCGGTGATCACGCGATAGCTGCCGCCGACCTCCACGACGGTGACTGGGTAGCGGCCCTCCCTGACCATGCGGTATCCGACCGTCCGGCCGAGCGAGAGCAGCTCGTTAGCCATGGACAGCGGAATCGCCGGCGGGAGGGCAGCGAGAGCTTCCGGCGAGTACTTTCCCGACCGGGCAGTCCGGACTGCGTTCACGGCAACTTCTCTCCCAAGCGATGTTCTCTGTGCGAGAAACATCTATCACATCTGCCCTGGACGAAGAAGATGGCTCATGTATTCTTCCCTTGTGACAGAATCCAAGGAGCAGTGGCCGGCGGCGCTGACGGCGCGGATTGCCCAAACGGTCAAGACGCACCGAGTCCAGCGCGGCATGACAACCAGCGACCTCTCGGCAGCGTGCGCGGCACGAGGCGTGCCGATCGCCGCGAACACCATCACCAAGATCGAGAAGGGTTTGAGGGACTCACTCAAGGTGGAGGAGGCCCTCGTTCTCGCCCACGCCCTCGATCTGCCGCTCGTGGCGCTGCTCATCCCGTTGGAGGGCCGGACCGACGTCGATCTCCTGCCCGAGGTGACCCTGTCCATCTGGCAGGCAGCGGCATGGGTCACCGGCGAGGACTACCTCGGCGAAGCGCCACAGCCGGGGACGGCACGAGCCGTACTCGCCGCCTTCCGCGAACACGACGTCGACGTCCGCACAGCGCTGATCTCCACCCGCGAAGCCCACAGCCGCCGCCTCCAGGCACGCCAGGCCCTCGGATCGGCCCGCTACGAGCAGTTGGCCCGCCAGGCGGACGAACTCGACCGCCTAGCCCACGAGGACTGCACCCGCCTCAAGGCCGTCCGAGAGCAGATGCGAGCCGACGGACTCCAGCCAGCGCCCCTGCCCTCCGCACTCGATTTCGTCGACTCGGCGAGACCAGCACCGGCCGATAGCTAACCGTTCGCATCTACTTCAGCCAGCCCCGAGGACCACCGACATGCCCCGATCCTCCGCACACCCTCCGGCTCTCGCCCCGCGCCCGATTCCCACCACAGGACATGCGGCATGAGCGGCCTTCAGCCTGTCGGTCGAACCGCCGCAGAACACGGGGACGGCACAACACGCCCTTCGGCCGTCGATCTGCTCCACAGCGGCTGGTACACCGCGGAGGAGCTCGCGCCGCTCCTGACGGTCGATCCGTCAACCCTTCGCCGCTGGCGCAACGCCAGGCCCCCGCAAGGGCCTCCCTTCGTGCGCCTCGCCAACCGGACCGTTGTCTACTCCATCCCCGACACGCAGGCATGGCTCCTGTCCCAACGAATAGTCCCCGCAGAATCGGAGGCCGCCTAGCTTGGCTGACACCCCCGTGATCGTCCCGATCGCAATCGACCTGACCGACGACATCGAGTTCCGGGCGGACCGCCGTCCCGACTTCCGCTACCGCGCGCGCGTTCGTTGGTGGGATCCCAACGGCGGCGGGCGGAAGTCGTTGTCCAACTCCGTTGCCTCCGAGGATGAGGCGAAGGACTGGATCGACCGTCTGCGCAAGGCGGCCAGACGCGGAATCGTTCCGTCGCTCTCGAACGTGACGTTGGCGGACTACGGGGACAAGAACTGGGACCTGGCCATGCGCGGCCTGGAGCCGAAGACCCTCGACCCCTACCGCGCCGGCTGGAAGCTGCGTGTCGTCCCCACCATGGGCCACGTCCCGGTGGTGTCGATGACCAACGGGATCACCGACCGGGCCCTGAACACTTGGATCTCCGACGAGGTCGGCAAGTCCTCCGTCAAGAACACCCTTGCTCCCCTTGTCCGGATCATGGAGCAGGCCCGCCGCGACGGACTTATCGACCTCAACCCCTGCCGGCTGACCGGCTGGCAGTCCCTGTACAAGCAGTACGAGGACGAGCTGGACAACCCGCGTGCCCTCGCGCTGCCCGACTGGGACACTCTCGAGGCCCTCGCCGAGGCGCTCGTGGCCCGCTCCCACGGCAACTACCGGATCTGGGGCGACGTCGTCCGCTTCGCCGCCTGCACTGGTGCGCGCATCGGTGAGGTCTCCGGGGTCCGGGTCCGGGACATCAACCGCTTCGACTGGACCTGGGAACTACTGCGACAGACCACGCCGGGCCCCGGAGGGCTGACCGACAAGGGCACCAAGGGCAAGCGCAAGCGCACCGTCCCGATCATCGAAGAGATCCGCGATCTGGTGACCTGGCGCCTCACCGTCGTCGGACACGACCCGATGGCACGGCTGTTCACCGGCCCTCGCGGTGGCCGTATCAGCACCGCGGTGCTCCGTGACGCCACCCACTGGGACGAGGTCGTCACTGCGCTCGGGTACCCCTGGCTTCGCCGCCACGGCCTGCGGCACACCGGTCTCACCTGGCTCGCCGACGCCGGCGTGCGCCTGCACGTCCTCCAGCGAATCGCCGGACACGGGCAGATCACGACGACCCAGCGGTACCTCCACCCGTCGCACGCTGACTACATCGAGGCCGGCAACAAGCTGAGCACCCACCTCAGCGGTGGTCGGGACACAGCCTCGGCGGTTCCGGATCCCGAGCCCGAGGCCCCTGGCCGTCGTCTCTACATCGTCCGCTGAGCTGGTCCGCTGGGTCCTCCATCCGTGTCGCGGTGCCCGGACGGAGGACCCAGCGCTTCAACCCAGGCACTCATCGTGGGGAGCGGTCACTCGTGACGGAACCCTCGCTGTGGATCGCGTTCTTCGCCGAACGGCTCGAACCAGTCATCCGGGTTGAGGTTTACGGTTCCCAGCTTCTGACTGATCTCGCTGTCGGCATCATCGACGCCGTCAAGACTGCGGTCGAACAGCAGCAGGACGTCGTGGTCCTCGAACAGGAGGTCCAGGCAAGCCTCCCAGTCGAAGTCGTCCTCGCTGACTGGCAGCTCATGCACAAGGTCCGTGATCCGGTTAGGGCGGTCACGCAGCAGCGTCTTGGCCTGCCGGATCGCCAGATGCAGAGCCATCTCCTCGCCGGTGCACCGCGGGTAGGGCGTCTTCCCTGCATCGAGATCAGCCCGGAGATCATCGAACGCGCGGGCCATGTGCTTGCGCCAAGCACGGGGGCGATGGAACGTCAGCGACGGCAGCTTTGCAAACAGGCCGGCGGCTCCTCGGGCCAGGGGCTCATCGTCCAGTGCCACGACCTCCTCCCAGGCCTGCTGTGACAGATCCTCCAGGGCCGCCCGCAGTACGGTGGCGGTGCGCGCACTCAGCTGCCAGTTGTCCTCGTCAACCTCCTCGTCCGGGCCTTCCTCCCAGCGCTCGGCACGCCGTCTTCCAAGCCGCTCTCTCACCTGTCGGCTGGCCTCCTCGCAGGCGGCGAGCGCGGTGTCAATCAGTCGCAAGCGGTCGCTGAACTCGAACGCCTGGAGCAGCGCACCCCGCCTTATCGAGAAGCTCGCCTCCCTCGAGGACGAACGTCGATCGGGGGATGACGATCGTTCCGCAGTCACCGGCGAGCCGGTCGGCGGCACTCGCCACCACCGCAGCCGCGACCAGCGGAGTATCGTACGGCGCCGCCAAGTCGAGATGCTCGATCACGAGGAAATCCCCCACCGCCATCTCGACAGCGCCGTCGAACCTCTCGTTCGGGTCGCCGTCCGGCGTGAGGAGTTCGGAGGCGATCACAGCGAGCAGCGAACTCTCGTCCCTGAGACGATCGCTGAAGTTGCCGACACCCCATGGCCGACAGCGACTGACGCCCAGTAGCCCGACCTGACCGCCATCGGCATCGGTCACATTCACGCGCCAATGGTGAACATCATCTGTGCCGGGATCCAGCAATCGGTAGGCATGCTGGAACTCCATCACGAGGCCGGACGGATCCACCTGCCTTGACGCCCCGCCACGCTGTTCGGCCATTGCATCAGCTCCTTCAACCGTCCCCTGCGACCGCCTGCGTCGGAGGATACGGCCCGCGCATAGCCTGCAGCCTCGCGATGGAGCCCTGTTCACCCGACGTGACTACCCGAACCGGGGGCAACGGCCTGGGATCCCAACCGGCTCGGGCGACCGAGGTCGGGTGTACCCGGTGGGTAGACCGTCCCGGTACCGGCTCGGCCGAGGTACTCCCGCTCGGTGCGGGGCAGCAGTCCTCGCCTGCGCCAGTACTTGAGCTGGGTGGCGCTGACGGGCACCCGTCGGCTGCGGCGAGGCCCACAGGTCGCGGTCGGCGCCGCTCAGCGTGGTTCGTGGCATGCGGGAACGCTACAAAACAGGCTCACGTACCTTCTCGCCGCCGCGTGAGGAGGTGGAACCACCTCACCTCCCGAGATCGGCCAGCGGCCGACCGTTGAGGAGTCGCGATCGAGGCTGTTCGATGACTGTTCCTCGACGACCATCACCAAGGCTTCCAGTGCCCCCGATCCTGTGATTCACGCCACAGGGGCGCATCCGCCGACAGGGTCTCCCAGTGAAGATCCGAGACGCCGAAAGGAGCTCACCGGATCAACGGCAGGCCGGGTTGGCCGCCCCAGTATCACCAGCCTCGGACACACCCCGCCGCCAATAGCCGCGACCTATTGGTACGCACAAGGACCATCAAGGCCCTGCATGCCCGCCTCGCGATCCAGGGTCGACCATTCGCCCCGGACGCGCCCGTTGGCCGGCCAATGCTCACAGCAACCGGCATCAACTCCCGCCCCCACCAACGCGCTTAGCCTCCGGCGAGTGTGGCGTGCGGCCTCGCTCACCGTACACGGGCGGTCCGACAGCCCATCCAAGTAGCTATTCGCACAAGTTTGCTGATGATTTGTCAGGAATTGCTGACGAGCCTATGTTCCCTCCATCGCCCGTCTGGCGGCCCGCCCGATCTCGGCAGTGAAGGGCACTCGCCGCCAACTACTGGAAGCCGTCTCTTAGTTGTCGAGGAGGAGTAGCGCCTTGCCTTCGCTGCCCAGTTTCAGTGTGATGGCTTCGCCGTGCGTCCTGGTACGGATTCGCGCCGATGCCGACGACGGAGAGGTGACCGAGCTAGCGCCGGGCGCCCTCCCGGGCGGGGCCGTCCAGATGAGCGTGCGCCAGGTGCTGGTGGCCGCGCACCTGATTGCTGACCTGCAGGTACCGCATGTTGCCGTCGAAGCAGCGCTGCGGCGGTTCCTGACTGCTCTGGCCGTGCGCGTGACGGGGCTGGACGTGCCGGACGAGTACGAGTGGCAGGACCTGCAGCAGGCCCTGCTGCTGGCCGGCCGCTTCGATGCGGCAGCAGTGGACTGCTACCTGGAGCAGTTCCCGGGCCGGTTCGACCTCTACGACCCGGCAAGGCCGTTCCTCCAAGACCCGCGCCTGGCTGCCGAGTGCACGAAGGCCTCGGCGCCGGGACGGTTGGCGATGACCCGCCCGTCGGGCAACACGCAGCCGTGGCGCAGCCGGGTGCCGCAGGAAGTTCCGGTGGCGTCGGCGGATGCGTTCGGGTGGCTACTGGCGTGGCGGGACTACGGGCCGTGCGGGATGGCGGCCTTGCGCAGTCACGGTGGGCAGAGCACGAAGTCGTCGAAGGCGGGGCCCAACCGGCGCACGGTCTCCTACTTCCCGGTGGGCGAGAGCCTGTTCACGTCGCTGGTACTGGGGTGTCCGCCGCCGTCGCGGTGGCCGCAGCTGCCGGGTGAGGACTTGGCGCCGTGGGAGCGCGAGGAGCTGCCGGATCCGCTGGCTCCCGTCGCGGCGTGCGGGCCGGTGTCGTTGCTGACGGGCCGGGCGGCTCACTCCGTGCAGCTGGCGCCCGGGGTGGCTGGCGCGGAGACGACTTCGTGCTGGATCGCCTGGGGTACGCGCACCGATCTGCCGACGGCCGTCGATCCGTTCACCATGACGACGTCGGCGGGCAAGGCCCGGCTGGCGAACGCTGGCCGGTCGCTGCTCCGGGACTTCGACGCGCTCGCGCACGCGAAGGACGCATCGGCGAGCGCCAAGGTGTCGAGCGTGCCGCCGGTCTGGCTGAGCACGTTCGCGGACCTGCCGCCGAAGGTCTTGGACGTCCTCTCGGACGTCCGGGTGCGGGTGCTGGGGTGCCAGCAGGCTGCGCAGGCCGGCGGCATGGAGCACTGGTGGGCCGAGACCACCCCGGTGGCGGTCGCCCCGTACCTGCCGTCACGGGATCCGCAGCGGTCCGCGCTGGTCTGCCGGACCCGTAAGGCCGCCGAGGACGCTGCCAAGTCGCTCGGCGCGGCGCTGCGGGCCGTGTGGCGGGACATGGGCAGCAACCCGAAGCAGAACGCCTGGACGGAGTCGGCGGACGCCGCGTTCTGGGACCGGGCAGAGGCGCCGTTCTGGGCTGCGATCACGGCCGAGCCCGCGGTCGAGGACGCCGTCGAGGACAGGGCGCGGCCCTCCGGTCCGGGTTTTCGCCGGATCGCGCTGCAGGTCTACGACGCCGTGACCGCGCCGCAGGCCGCCACGGTCGACGGCATGGACCCGATCGCCGCCCACCGCCACTCCATCATCTCCCCTCCCGCTCCCCGCCGTGGAAAGGCCGAACCCGTGACCGCCGACACCGCGCCCGCCGAGCCGCCCACGGCGACGGCCGCTTCCAGCCGTCCCAGTCCGCTGGAGGTGTTCGACGACTTCCTGCGTCTGGTCGCCAAGGTCTGCTCGACGTCCGGCGGCCGGGCCCGGCTCGCCGACGGCCTGGCCTGCGACCTGACCGAGGGCGCCCCGTTCCACCTCGTCGAGGCGCTGCTGGACGCCGAGCCCAGCGACCGCGTCCGCGTGTCTATCGTCGATCCGCGGCAGGCCCGGCTGTTCATCCTGATCGCCTGCCTCTACGCCTTCCATGACGCCCCGAACCCCAAGACCGCCGGAAAGCGCAGGCCCCGGCCGCCGCGGCCGGGCGTTCTGCGGCACAACCTCGGCTGGACCTACCGCGAGGCGGCGAACCGCGGCATGCGTGCGGGCAACGCCCGCGACGCGCTGCTCTCCCTAGCCGGCCTCGAACTCGACGACCTCGTCCTCACCCTTCCCGGCGCGATCAGCCAGCTGCGCTCGCAGAAGGTCCCCGTCACCTGGTCCGTGCTCCTGCGCGACCTGACCCGCTGGCCCCGCCACGCCGATGCGATCCGCCTTGACTGGATCCACGCCTTCCACCCCGCCACCGCTTCGAAGGAGAACGCCGCATGACCACCACCAAGGACGCCGAGGCCACCACGGGCACGGTCTTCGACCCGGCGCAGACGGTCCACGTCGACGTCCACCTCATCCAGTCGTTCCCGTACTCCAACCTGAATCGCGACCGCCAGGGCGCGCCGAAGACCGCCTCGTACGGCGCGACGGTGCGCGGGCGGCTGTCCGCGCAGAACACCCGCCGCCACACCCGCACCGATGTGGAGAAGACCCTCGGTGTCCGGGCGCTGCGCACCCGGCAGGTGCCCAAGGAGGTCGCGGCGATCCTCGCGGAACGCGGATGGGACGCGCAGGAGGCCCTGGCCGCCGCCCAGATGCTCATCTACTGCGCCCACGTCAAGGGTCTGGGTGTGGCGGACAACGGCGGCACCAACGCCCTGCTGTTCCTGCCCGAAGCGGCCCTCACCGACTTCGCCGACCTCGCGGTGGCCGAGCGCGAGCAGCTGGCGGGGGCCCTGGCCAAGGTCGAAGCCGAACTCGCCAAGGCCAGGAAGAAGCGGCCCGCCAAGAGCAGCGACACGGCCGACGTCGACGACCAGGCCGAGGCGGACGAGGAGGACGAGGAGGCGGAGTCCGCCGCCGGCACCGTGATGGCCAAGCACGCCCCGAAGGAGCTGAAGGCCCCGGTGCTGGCGATCCTGCGCTCGCGCAACGCCGCCGTCGCCGCCTACGGCCGCATGCTCGCCAACGAGGCGGAGTCCAGCGTCAACGGCGCCGTCCAGGTCGCCCACGGCCTGACCACCCACCGCCTGTCGGTCCAGGTCGACTTCTTCTCCGCGGTCGACGACGTCCTCACCGGCGGCACCGAGACCGGCGCCGGACACATCGGCGACCAGCGGTACACCACCGGCGTGTACTACCGCTACGCCTCGCTGAACTGGCACGAGCTGGTCCGCAACCTCGACGGCGACGAGGCCACCGCCCGGGAGGTCCTGGAGGCGTTCACCCGCTCGTTCATCACCACCGTGCTGCCGGCCAAGGGCAACAACACCGCCGCGTTCACCCTGCCGCACCTCGTCTACACCGCGGTGCGCACCGACCGTCCGATCAACCTGGTCGGGGCGTTCGAGACCCCGGTCCGGGCCGCCGAAGAGGGCGGCTTCCTGCCCGGTTCCCTCACCGCGCTCGGCAAGCACGCCGCGGCCACTGACCGCTTCCTCGGTATCAGGGGACGCGCCTTCCACGCCCACACCGGCCTCACCGACGACGACATCCCGGCCCTGGGCAAGCGCCTGGGCGGCCTCGACGACCTCATCGACGGCATCACCGGCGCCATCGCCGACCTCGGCACGCCCACCAAGTAGCCCTTCCTGCACCTCTGTTCACGGGGTGCCCGCCGCCCGCCGGCGGCCCGGGCACCCCACCCCGTCGTCCTTGGAGGCCCCGATGACCGGCATCCTCGCCCACATGTCCGCGCCTTGGCAGTCCTGGGGTCTGCAGGCCGAACACAACATCCATCCCACGGAGAAGCACCCCACCCGCGGCGCCCTGATCGGCCTGATCGCCTCCGCGATGGGCCGCTCCAGCGATCACCCCAACCCCGACCTGCAGCACCTGCGCTTCACCATCCGCATCGACCGCCCCGGCGCGCGGGAGGTCGACTTCCACACCATCGGCGGTGGCCTGCCCGCGTACCTAGCCGTGCCCAAGGCCGAGGGCGGCCCCCGCGACGAGGGCACCAGCACCATGGTCACCGAACGCGCCTACCGCGCCGGCGCCGCGTTCACCGTGGCCATCACCGGCCCCGCCGACACCATCGCCCACGCCGCCCACTCCCTGGCCAACCCCGTGTACGGGCCCTATCTGGGACGCCGCTCCTGCCCGCCCGACGTGCCGATCTTCCTCACCACCCACCCCGACCCCGTCGCCGCCCTCGACCACCTCCCGCTGCACCGCCCCGCCCCCGCGCCCTGGGACGAGCGCCAGGGCGTCGGCTTCGTCTACGACACCGCCCCCGAACCCGGTGCCCGGCCCGACCGCCAGCTGCGCGACCAGCCCCTGCCCGGACGGCACTTCACCGACCGCGACGTGTGGTACCGCACCCGCCACATCCCCGCCCCGGACGCCGGCCTCGGCACCGCCTACCTCACCGCCCTCACCGACTACCTGGAGAACGCCCGATGACTGCCCTCACCGAAGGCCTCCACCTCGCGCGGCTCTCCCTCAACCCCTACTCGCAGGAGGCCCGTGACGACCTCAAGGAGCGCGGCTCGCTCCACCGCCGCATCCAGGCCCTCTTCCCCGATCAGCTCGGCTCCGAGCCCCGCGCCGCCGCACGCATCCTCTTCCGCCTGGAGCGCACCGAACAGTCCGCCACCGTCCTCATCCAGTCCTCGATCCCCATCAACCGCAACGCCCTGCCCACCGGCTACACCAACGCCGACGTCGGGTACCGCGACCTGACTCCGCTGCTGGACTGGGCCGGCACCGGCCGCATCGTCCAGTACCGCATCGACGCCCACCCCGCCCGCGCCGTGCGGGCCCCGCACGAACCGGGCGTCGCCCGCCCCCGCGGCAAGCGCGTACCCCTGCAGGGGCAGGACGCCATCGACTGGTGGCACCGCCAGGCCACCCTCGCCGGACTCCAGCCCCACGTCGTCCTCGACCTTGAACAACCCGCCGTTACCGCCAACCGTGACAGCGGCAAGCGGATCTCCTACCGCGTCACCCGCTTCGAAGGCACCGCCACCATCACGGATCCCGACACCCTCCAGGAAGCGCTGCGCCAGGGCATCGGCCAGGGCCGCGCCTTCGGCCTGGGCATGCTCTCCATCGCCCCCAACCGCGCCTGACCACCCCGCCCCGGAGAACGACCAACGTGCCCGCACCGCTCGACCCTCGCTTGCCCGCCAAGGAACACGGCCTCAAAGAGCCCTACCCCACCGGCTGCCACGCCCTGGACGCAGGCGCCATGGCCGAACGCCTGTGGAACACCTACCTCACCCCCGCCCAGCGCCGCGTCATCGCCACCGGCTGGGGCCTGACCGACGACCAGGCCCGCACCCTGGTCGTCTTCCTCGCCGCCCTCCACGACCTCGCCAAGATCAGCCCCACGTTCCTGCGCCAGCTCGGAGACGCCGACCAGCTGACCGGCATTCCCGGCTACCCCGCCGCCCCGCCCGGCGAGCGCCTGCGCCACGACCGCGGCGTCCACCTCGCCCTGCCCGACCTCCTCCACCGCACCCACCAACTTCCCCTCGACGACCGCCCCCTGCGCCTGGTCGCCCACCAGCTCGCCCAGATCCTCGGCGGCCACCACGGCCTGTGGCATCCGGCCCTCTCTCACCTCGGCAACCAGCTCACCTGCCCCCTCGACGCCGCCCCCGGCCTCGGCCGCGACCAGTGGGACACCCAGCGCGAAGCCCTCCTCCGGCTGACCACCGACCACCTCGGCGACCCGGTCATGCCCAACCGGGTCGCCCCCGCACCGGCCGCCGTCCTCGTCACCGGCACCGTCATGCTCGCCGACTGGCTCGTCTCCCAGATCGGCTGGATCCGCGCCCGCCAGCGCCAGTGGAAGAAGAACCCCAGCGACTGGGCAGCCCACCTCGCCGCCGCCCGCCGCGCCGCACCCCGCGCCCTGCGGCGAGCCCAGCTCACCACCGCACCCCGCCCCAAGACCACCGCCTTCACCGGCCTCTTCCCCCACCTCGACGGCCACCCGCTTCACCCGCTCCAGGACGACCTCGAACAGCGCCTCGCAGCCCTCATCAAGAACGGTGGGCCCGGCCTCCTGCTCGTCACCGCCCCCACCGGCGACGGCAAGACCGAATCAGCCCTACTCGCCAGCGCGATTCTGTCCGCTGCCAGCGGCGCGGCTGGCCCCTGCGTCCTGCTGCCCACCATGGCCACCACCGACGCCATGTGGAAACGCCTGCGCGACCACTGCCTCCACCTCGCCGCCCTCACCGGCCGCCGCCACCCCACCGCCCTCCTCCACTCCGCGGCCTGGTACCACGCCGACTACAACCCCGCCGGCGACACCGCGCACTGCGACCACGCCACCGTCGACGAATGGCTGCGCGGCCGATACCGCGGCCTGCTCACCCACGCCTGCGCCGGCACCTGGGACCAGGCCGCCACCGCGGTCCTCGCGGTGAAGTACAACGCCATGCGCTGGCTCGGCCTGTCCCGCCACGTCGTCGTCATCGACGAAGCCCACGCCTACGGCGCCTACGAGCACTACCTCACCGCCCGCCTCCTCGAATGGCTCGGCGCCCTCGGCACCCCCGTCGTCCTGCTGTCCGCCACCCTCACCGGCCGCACCGCCGCCAGCCTCATCAATGCCTACCGCACCGGCCAGAACCCCAAGGCGGTACCCGAGAAGATCCAGCCCGCCTACCCCGGCTGGTCCTACACCGACGCCAACGGCACTACCACCGTGTCTCGCGACGACATCCCCTCCAGCCGCGCCCACCAGCTCACCATCACTATGCCCGACGCCACCCCCGACGACGACCCCACCGCCGGCAGCCGCACCCACGCGCTCCTCGACGCCCTCGCACCGCTACACGACACCCACACCGGCAGCGCCCTCGTCGTCTGCAACACCGTCGCCGCCGCCCAGGACACCCACCAACTCCTACGCGCCACCTGGGGAACCGGCCCCGACACCCCCCGTCTGCTCCTGCTCCACTCCCAACTGCCCGCCCACCGGCGCACCGCCATCACCCGGCGCATCGAACGCTGGACCGGACGAGGCCGCACCCGGCCCAATCGCCCCTTCGTCGTCGTCAGCAGCCCCGTCTGCGAACAGAGCCTCGACGTCGACTTCGACCTCGTCATCTCCGACCTCGCCCCCGCAGCCCAGCTCCTCCAGCGCGCCGGCCGCGGCCACCGACACAACCGCACCGACCGACCCACCTGGACCCAGCACCCCACCCTCGTCGTCCTCACCCCGCCTGGCGCTATGCCGCCCGCCTGGCTCCACATCTACGACAAGAGCCTGCTTCTCAACACCCGCCAGCAGCTGCGCGATCTCGATCCCACGAAGACCGGGACCGTCTCCCTCGCCGTGCCCCAGCAGGTCCAGAACCTCATCGACGCCGTGTACGCGGACGACTTCACCACCCCCGACGGACGCGCCCGCGAAGTCCAGGACCACCAGCGCACCGCCCAAGCCGCCATCACCGCCATCAACCCGCCCAGCAAGGTCCACGACCTCCACCTCCTCTCCGAAGGCCTTGTCGACGACCCCGCCACCCGCCTCGGCGCCGACAGCCTGCGCATCCTGCCCGTCTACACCCAGCCCGACGGCACCCGCTGGCTCAACCGCCGCTGCACCACCCCGCTACCCGAAACCATCAACCCCGACGACCTCCACACCATCCGCCACCTCATGAACCTCACCCTCCCCATCCGCGCCGACCTCCTCCAACACCACGACCCCGACACCGCCCCACCCCCCGGATGGCGAACCATCGGAGGCCTACGCCACCTCACTCTCCTCCCTCAACCCGCCACCTCAACAGGAACCCGCCCCTACCGAACCCCAACCACCACCCTCCACCTCCACCCCACCCTCGGACTCACCACCACCCGACGCTGACCACGTAAAGTCAGACCAGGCCCAAACCGCCCACGCTCCTTGATAAAAGAAACCGCAAAACCCACCCAACGCCGCAGGCCACGAAGAGTGTCCTCCGCCCGCGCGGAGGTTCGCCGTAGTCGACCAACCGGTCGCAGTCGTCGATCAGGTGCCCTCCGCCCGCGCGGAGGTTCGTCGATGTGCACGTGGGGCGCCCCGCGCCGCTGGAAGTGCCCTCCGCCCGCGCGGAGGTTCGCCATAGAACGCCTCCTGCTACGCGCTGACCATCGCGTGCCCTCCGCCCACGCGGAGGTTCGCCGGCGGGGGCCTCGGTGGGACTCCTCGGTGGGCGGTGCCCTCCGCCCGTGCGGAGGTTGGCCTGAGGAGGACGCGAAACCGATGGAGTGGTACCTGAACTCTCCTGTCAACGGCCTTGAAGTTCTCCCCGTAGGCGGCCATGAGTTCTCCCCGCTGGCGGCCACGGAGTCTTCCCCAACGGCGGCCAGTTATCTCCCCGCCGTGGATGGTGCTCGGGTCAGCTGAAGGGCTTCACCCCCTGGCCGGAGGTGGCCTGGGTCAGCCGGAAGCTGTCACCCTGGGTGACAACGATGTGGGCGTGGTGCATGAGCCGGTCGACGGTGGCCGTGGCCAGGGTCTTCGGCATGATCTCGTCGAAGCCCGAGGGGTGCAGGTTCGAGCTCACGGCCAGCGCGCGCCGCTCGTAGGCGGCGTCGACCAGCCGGTAGAAGCCTTCGGCGGCGTCCGGTGAGACGGGCAGCAGGCCGATGTCGTCGACGATGATCAGGTCGGAGCGGATGACCCTGGCCAGCGCGCGGGCGATGGAGTCGTCGGCGCGGTGGCGGCGGACGAGGGCGCCGAGGTCCTCGATGGTGAACCAGGCGACTGTCATCCCGGCCTCGACCGCGGCCTGGCCGAGCGCCTCGGTGAAGTGGCTCTTGCCCGTGCCGGAGGGTCCGCAGACGCAGAGGTTCTCGCGGCGCTTGACCCACTCCAGGGACTTGAGGGCGTCCTGGGTCTGGCGCGGGATGGAGGAGGCGGTCTCGTCCCAGTCGCCGAAGGTCTTGCCGGCCGGGAACCCGGCGCGCTTGCGGCGGGTGTGCAGGTTGGCGCGGTCGCGGCCGGCGGCTTCCTCGGCCAGCAGGACGCGCACGACCTCGGCGGGATCCCAGCGTTGGGCCTTCGCGGTGGGGATCAGGTCCGGGAGGGTGCGGCGGATGTGAGGGAGCTTCAGTCGCTTGGTGAGCTCGATGGCCTCGGCGAGTGGGTCGCCGTTGCTGCCGTGAACGGATCGGAGCGGGGTGGCCATCAGATGCTGTCCTCGTCGTCGGTGCTGGTGGTGCCGAAGCGGGCCCAGGCGGAGGTGCCGGGCTGCAGGCTGTGGTCCTCGCTCGCGCGGGTGGGCTCGGTCGCGGTCAGGCCGACCTGGTAGTCGAGGATGCTCAGCAGGTCCTTCTCGGAGAACCGGCCGGTAACGGCGGCGGTCCCGAGAGCCCGGTCGACCTCGGCGATGGAGTAGAGCTTGGAGAGCGCGACGGCCTCGGCCATCTTCGACTTCACGCGGCGGGCGCCCATGTTGCCTGCCTCGACCAGCCAGGATGCGGCGCCGGGGCCGATCATCAAGAACGCAGCCTCCTCCGCCGAGGTGGCTCGCGGGGTCCGGTCGCCCTCTTTGTCCTCGCGCGGCGGGTAGTGGGCGTCGTCGATCACCGGCGAGCCGGCCGCCCCGCGAGGGTGTCGGGCGACCTCCCGGGCGGTGCCGTCCGCCTCGACGGCGGTCACGACGAGCTCGTCGCCGTGGAAGCGGGCCCAGACCCGGGTGTCGATCAACTGGTGCGGGACCGAGTAGCGCACCGCCTCCACCGAGATCGTGGCGTCCCAGTTCACCCGGCGGGTGGTGCCGAACGCGACGGTGAACGGCTGCCGGGGCAGCGGGTGCAACCGGGTGCGTTCCTCGGCGAGCATCTCGACTGGCTTGCGCCTGGTCTCCCGGTGGACCCGGCCGTTGACCTCCTCGCAGAAGTCGCGGCAGGCCGCCTCCAGGGACGCGAAACTGCGGTATTCCTCAAGGAGGTTGACGTCCTTGGGGACCAGGTCGGCCTTGGCGATGCGAACGGTGGCCTCGCTGCCGCCCTTGCTTTCCGGATCGGCGGGTATGCAGGTGCGGATCGTCATGCCGTAGTGCCGGGCGACCTCGACGATCTCCGGATTGCGGACCGCGATCCCGGCGATGTGGTCGGTGGTGACCGTCTTCTCGTTGTCGGTCAGCGCGTAGGCCGGCACTCCGCCGATCCGCCGCAGCGTCGCGTCCAGGCAGGCGGTGATAGTCGGCAGCGTCTTGTCCCAGACCGGGATCACCACCCGGAACCGGGACCAGGCCAGCCACGCGCACCACAACGTGGCCTTCCGCCCGCCGATGACCGGCCCATCGCCCCAGTCCCACTGCAACCACAGGCCCGGCTCGGTGATCCACGGCCGGTAGATCCGCCGCTGCCCGGCCCTGAACTGGGCCTTCGCCTCGGCGACCGTGCGGCGGGTGGTGCGTTCCCCGCCGGTGAAGCCCATCGCGACGATCCTCTTGTGGACCACGTCCGCACGGATCCGCCCGCCGGAGCGGTGGACCAGCTCCTCGATCTTGGGCAGATAGACGTCGATCGCCCGGTCCCGGTGCCGGCGGGCCTCGGGCTCCTGCCCGGCCGCCCGCATCTTCACATAGCGGGCCACCGTGTGGTGGTCGCACCCGGCCAGCTCGGCCGCAGCCCGGTAACTGCCCGTGAGGTCGTACGCCTCCAGGATTTCCATGATCTCCCTGCTGTTCTTCACCCGGTCGAGCGTCGCCGACCAGGGACGGATGGGGCGAGCGGGGAGATATCTGGCCGTCCGCGGGGAATCCGCTGGCCATCAGTGGGGCCCTATATGGCCGCCTATGGGGAGCTTTTCATGGCCGCCGTCACTCTCCGTCGATGCGGAGGTTGACCGGCGCCGGATGTGACCTGCAACACCATCAGGGCACCCCCTTCGCCCGCATGGAGGTTGGCCGGGCGCGACCGACGCAGCCCCGGTCAGGTTCAAATCCTCTCCGCCCGCGCGGAGGTTGGCCAAAGGAATGGGGCGCACTGACCACCCACGTCGCATGCTCTCCGCCCCGGGCGGAGGTTGGACGTCGCACAACCACGCCCTTGGGATCTTCTTGTCGTGCCCTCCGCCCGCGCAGAGGTTGACCCTGGTCCATCGTGTCGCCGAGGTACTTCGCGGAGGTCTTCCGCCCGCGCGGAGGTTGCCCGATCGGCACGCGCGCGGGATCGCCCGCCCGTCTGTCTTCTCTGCCCGCGCGGAGGTTGGTCGACGACGCCGGTCAGCAGCAGCATCAGGGCGCCATGTTCTCCGCCTGCGCGGAGGTTGGCCGTTGGTCTTTGCGTCGCCCGCACCCGACTTGAGGTGCCCTCTCAGTCCCCCCGTAGGTGGGCCGCACCCGCAACTCGACTGGTGCGTCGGCACCTGGCGCCCTTTGCCCGCGCGAAGGTTAGCCGTTGGCCGGGTCCGCTAGGTAGTCCATCTCCAGGAGCTCTCCGCTGCGCGGAGGTTGGCCATCGTCGAGTGCCGCGAGGTACTCACAGCCGGGGCACTCTCCGCCCGCGCGGAAGTTGGTCGTCGCGCCTGGTCGCGGCGCTGACCGGTGTGTGGTGTTCTCCGCCCTGGCGGAGGTTGACCGGGGCCAGCGTCGGGTCGGCCCTCGAACAGGTCGTGCCCTCCGCCCACGCGGAGGTTGGCCGGAGGTCGGTCGCGGGGCTGAGCACTACGACCTGTGCTCTACCCCCGCGGGGAAGTAGAGCCGCCAGGATCATCAGGTACATGGCCGCCTCGTCGTTCTGTCCGCCCGCACGAAGGTTGGTCGCGCTGGGTGTGCCTGCGCCACCCGGAGTTCGGGTGTTCTCCGTCCGTGCGGAGGTCGAGCGGGCGGGACGACGAAGTTCACGACCCTCGGGCAGGGCTCTCCGCCCGGGCGGAGGTTGGCCGCCCATCGGGCCGCTGACCTTCATCTCGGTCTCGTCCTCTCCGCCCGCGCGGAGGTTGACCGGACATCCGGGCGCTGGACAGCACGGTGTCCTCGTCCTATCCGCCCGCGCGGAGGTTGACCGTCGTCGGGGTACGGATTGTTCTCGGAGACGACGTCCCGCCCGCGCGGAGGTTGACCGTCCATGAAGAGGGTGCGCATGACCTCGGGCTTGTCCTCTCCGCCCACGCGGAGGTCTTCCGAGCCTCGGCGAGCGGATCGGGGAGATCGTCCGGTCCTCTCCGCCCACGCGGAGGTCTTCCGTTCTTGGCCGGGCTTGGCCGAGCGGCCCCGGGGTCCTCTACGCCCACGCGAGGTCTTCCGGCGGTCATCACGCCGTTGGTGCTGGGGGGGTCGTCCTCTCCGCCCACGCGGAGGTCGGCGCACCAAATCAGTTAGATGCCGGGCGGCTCCGGGTCCTCTCCGCCCGCTCGGAAGTTGGCCGTAGGCGTTCGCGAACTGATGCGTCCCAACGACGTGCACTCCGCCCACGCGGAGGTCTTCCGTCCTGCTTGGCCTTGGTGCCGATGTGGTTGGAGTCCTCTCCGCCCATGCGGAGGTTAGCCGACGTAGGTGGACGTGACGTTCGGTGCGCCCAAGTGCCTCCGCCCGCGTGGAGGTTGGCCGGAAGGCGGCCTCCTGAAGTTCGCCGAACAGGCATCCTCTCCGCCCACGCGGAGGTCGACCGAAGGTGGTCGGCTGGCCCGAGAACAAGGTTCAGTGCCCTCCGCCCTCGCCAAGGTCCATCGCCGAGGTGCCCCACGCCGATTCGCCGGTGCCGGTTCCCTCCGCCCGCGCAGAGGTAGGCTCGCCAGGATCATCAGGTACATGCCTGCCTAGTCGCGCCCCCGCCCGCGCGGAGGTTGGCCGATCAGTCGGCAGGAGCAGGGCAAGGGCCTCATGTCCTCTCCGCCCGCGCGGAGGTTGGCCGAGGTGCCTGGTCGCCGGTCGGGTCGTGATGCAGTCCTCTCTGCCCGCGCGGAGGTCGGCCGCAGTCGAAGACGTAACCACTGTCGGCGGCGCAGTCCTCTCCGCCCGCGCGGAGGTCGGCCGTGGGTGATCACGGCATCGAACCGCTCGCGCAGGTACCCTCCGCCAGCGCGGAGGTTGGCCACGTAGCGAGCTGGCGGCCAGGTGGATCAAGAGGTCCTCTCCGCCCGCGCGGAGGTTGGCCGTCGTCCCGGAACGGCGAGCCGAAGTCTCCGAAGCCTGGTGCTCTCCGCGCTCGCGGAGGTAGGCCGGACACGATGGCCGCGCTCGGCATCGTCCAGGACGTGCTCTCCGCCCGCGCGGAGTAAGCCGCAAACCGGATGGTCGCGATCTGTTGAGGAAGGTGTGTCCGCGATCTCCCAACCGTGACCCTCTAACGGTCGATGAAAAGTGACCCCTTCCGTGGTCAGGTGATCAGGCTGGCTCCGTGGGGAGTCAGGA
>NZ_JBHYUU010000008.1:0-19701 GCF_042749955.1 Kitasatospora sp. NPDC059462
CCTGCCCGCCCACCCCACCCACCCCCCCCGCGGCTGTGGGGGTATGCGGTGGCAGCTGTGGGGTTTGTGGTCGGGGGGGTGGTTCCGGGTCTGAAGTGGCGGGCTTGGCGGGCGGTCCAGGGCTATTCGAGGGTGACGACGGAGCCCGGGTCATCCGTCAGGCCCGCCGCTCGCCCGGACCATGGAACCCGCAGGTCGCAACCAGCCGGCCTCCGAGCCGCCCGGGGCCGGCCCCTTCCGTGACCGGCTTCAGCGGCCCGCGAGGGCGTGGGCGAAGCGGTGGGCGTCGATGGTACCGAGGCCGGCGGCGAGGTCGTAGCCCTTGGTGGCCTGGTAGCCGGTGACGCTGTCCCACGAGTTGTCGCCGGTGGTCACGTCGACCAGGCCGCTCCACTGCCCGGGAAGCAGGTCGAGGCCGTAGAGGCGCCAGTTGAGCTGGCCGAGGCGGCGGCCGGCGAGCTGGTCGGCGAGGGCGACCACGCCGGAGAAGACCGGGGCCGCCTCGCTGGTGCCGCCGGTGAGGTGCCAGCCCGCCCGGGCGGGGTCGTAGGACTCGTACGTCCACGCGCCGCCGTCCACGGCCGCGCTCATGCTGATGTCGGGGGTGCCGCGGTGGTTGCCGGTGACCTGGGCGACGCCCGTCTGGTACGGCGGCCGCGCGAAGACGCCGGAGACCCCGCCGCCGCCCGCGCCGTAGGCGTCGTGCCAGACCTTGTCGGGCGCGGTGCGCTTCCCGGCGTCGTCCAGGGTGAGCTGGGTGCCGCCGATCGAGGTGACCAGCGGGTCCGAGGACGGCCAGGAGTTGACCCGGTACGGGTAGAGGTCGGTGCCGTTCTCCTGGTAGTCGGTGGCGCCGGCGTCGCCGGAGGAGGCGAGCACGGTGACGTCGTGCGCGGCGGCCTCCTTGAAGGCGTAGCGCAGGTCGGTCAGCGAGCGGAAGTCGCCCTTGTCGAAGCCGGGGAAGGTGTTCTCGGTGGCGCCGAAGCTCTGGGAGATGACGTCGGCCCGGCCGGAGCGGATGAGGGCCCGCTCGGCGTCCATCATCTCGGGCAGGCCGGTGGTGCCCTCGGTCTCGGCGACCCCGGTCTCGACCAGGATGATGTGGGCGTCCGGCGCGATGGCGTGGGCGTACTCGACGTCGAGGGTGGCCTCGCCGGCCCAGCCGGTGTGATCGGGGTTGGTGGGGTCGAACGGCGGGACGTCGCCCCACTTGACCACCTCGACCTGGGTGTCCGGCAGGCCCCACTGCCGGTCGAAGACCTCCAGGTCGTGCTGGATGGTGGGGGAGCCGAAGGAGTCGACGATGACGATGGTGCGGCCCTTGCCGGTGACGCCCTCCCGGTAGAGGGCGTTGAGGTTGTAGGCCTCGCGGTACTGGAGCGGGGAGTAGCAGTGCAGGCCGAGTTCGGCCAGGCACTGCGAGGTGGACAGGGGCGCCGTGCGGCCGACGGCGCTCACCCGGCCGGCCGAGGCGGGCCTGACGTGGACGCCGGCGGCGCTCGGCGCGGCGCCGGTGCCGGTGCCCGCGGCGGTGGTTCCACCGGAGGCGGTGCCGGTGGAGACGGTGCCGGCCGCGAGGGCGGTGGCCGCGACGGCGAGCAGGGCCAGGGCGCGGCGGAGGGTGCGAGGGCTGCCCATGGGACTCCTAGGGACGCTGGGCCCGGCCGGGATCGGACGGGGCGGTCCGGCCATCCCATCGAGTGCCGCATGATCATGCCATAGTCATTTCATGCTGTCGGCATGGTCGTCTCCGGCCACCGAAAAAGGTCAAGGCCGTCCCAGGTGAAGGTAACCCACCACCTGGGACGGCCCGCTGACCGACCGTCAGGAAATCTGAACGCGTCAACATGTCAACGCGTCAACATGTCAACGCGTCAACACGTCAACGTGCCGACACCTCAACGCGCCCCGCCGTTGACGTACAGCGTCTGGCCGCTGACGTACGAGGCGTCCTCGCTCGCCAGGAAGGCGACCACCGAGGCGATCTCCTCCGGCTGCCCGACCCGCCGCAGCGGCGTGCGGGCGGCCACCTCGCCCTGGTGGTCCTCGGCCGTGGCGCCGACCCGGGCGGCCGTCGCGGCCGTCATCGCGGTGGCGATGTAGCCGGGGGCGACCGCGTTCACATTGATGTTGAACGGGCCGAGCTCGATGGCGAGGGTCGCCGTCAGGCCCTGGATCCCGGCCTTGGCGGCGGCGTAGTTCGCCTGGCCGCGGTTGCCGAGCGCCGAGCGCGAGCTGAGCGAGACGATCTTGCCCCACTTCTGCGCCACCATGTACGTCTGCGCCACGTGGCTGCAGTTGTACGCGCTGGTCAGATTGACCGTCAGCACCGCGTCCCAGTCGGCCTTCGGCATCTTGAAGAACAGGTTGTCCCGGGTGATCCCGGCGTTGTTGACCAGGATGTGGAGGCCGCCGAGGTCCTCGGCGATCCGCGCGAACACCTCCTCCACGGCGTCGTAGTCGGCCACGTCGCAGCCGTACGCCCGGGCCGTGCCGCCCTTGGCGGTGATCTCCTCGGCCGTTCCGGCGGCCCGCTCGGCCGAGAGGTCGACCACGGCCACCGCCGCGCCCTCCTCGGCCAGCCGGCGCGCGGTCGCCGCGCCGATGCCCTGCGCCCCGCCGGTCACGACGGCGACCTTGCCCGCGAATCGGGTCACTGCTGCTCCTTCGTCAAGTCCTTCGACACCTGAGTGGGAAAACGGACGGGGCCGGCCGGGCCCGTCAGGCGGACTCCACCAGCACCGCCGTGCCCTGGCCGACGCCCACGCACATGGTGGCCAGGCCCCGGCGCCCGCCGGTGCGGCGCATCCGGTGCAGCAGGGTGGTGAGGATCCGGGCGCCGGACCCGCCGAGCGGGTGGCCGAGCGCGATCGCGCCGCCGGCCGGGTTGACCAGCTCCGGGTCGATCCCCAGCTGGTCGACGGAGGCCAGCACCTGGGCGGCGAAGGCCTCGTTCAGCTCGGCCTCCTCGATCCGGTCCAGCGACCAGCCGGCCCGGGCGAGCGCCTTGCGGGTGGCCGGCACCGGCCCGATGCCCATGACGTCCGGGTGCACGCCCGCCGAGGCGCCGGCCACGTACCGGCCGAGCGGCTGCAGGCCGAACTCGTTCAGCGCCTCCTCGCTGACCAGGACGAGCCCGGCCGCGCCGTCGTTCATCGGCGAGGCGTTGCCCGCCGTCACCGTGCCGCCGGGGCGGAAGGCGGGCTTGAGGCGGGCCAGCTTCTCCAGGCTGGTGTCCTCGCGGATCGACTCGTCCGCGGTGACGCTCACCCCGTCGGCCCGCTCGACCGGGATCAGCTCGGCGTCGAAGTGGCCGTCCTTGCGGGCGGCGGCGGCCCGCTGGTGGCTGCGCAGCGCGAAGGCGTCCTGCTGCTCGCGGGTGATGCCGTAGCGGTCGGCCACCTCCTCGGCGGTCTCGCCCATGGAGAGCACGCCGTGCAGCTCGGCCATCCGGGGGTGGGTGAGCCGCCAGCCGAGCCGGGTGTCGTGGGTCTCGATCCGGTGCGGCAGCGCCTCGTCGGGGCGGGGGAGGACGAAGGGGGCGCGGGTCATCGACTCGCAGCCACCGGCCAGCACGACGTCCGCCTCGCCGGAGCCGATCGCCCGGGCGGCCATGGTGACCGCCTCCAGGCCGGAGGCGCAGAGCCGGTTGACGGTCGCGCCGGGGACGCTGTCGGGGAGTCCGGCGAGCAGGACGGCCATCCGGGCGGCGTTGCGGTTGTCCTCGCCGGCCTGGTTGGCGGCGCCCCAGTAGACGTCGTCGATCCGGGCCGGGTCGAGGGTGGGCAGTCCGGCGAGCAGGGCGCGCAGCACGGTGGCCGAGAGGTCGTCGGGGCGGACCGTGGCGAGCGCTCCGCGCAGCCGGCCGATGGGTGTGCGGCGGGCGGCGGCGAAGTAGACAGGACGCACGACGTCGGGCTCCTCGTGGTGAAGGGGGACGGTGGGTCAGAAGGCGTTGACGCCGGTGAGCGCGCGCCCGATGAGCAGCTGGTGGATCTGGCTGGTGCCCTCGTAGAGGGTCATCACCCGCGCGTCGCGCAGGTACTTGCCGACGGGGTACTCGTCGATGAAGCCGTAGCCGCCGAACACCTGGAGGGCGTTGTTGGCGGCCCGCACCGCCGCCTCGCTCGCGAACAGCTTGGCGACGGAGGACTCGGTGGCGAACGGCAGGCCGCGCTCGATGTGGTCGGCGACCTTCCAGGTGAGCAGCCGGGCCGCCTCGACGTCCACGGCGATGCCGGCGAGCAGCTGCTGCACCAGCTGGTGCGAGGCGATCGGCGCGCCGAACTGCTCGCGCTCCCCGGCGTAGCGGACGGCGGCGTCCAGGCAGGCCCGGGCGATGCCGACGCAGCCGGCGGCAACCGACATCCGGCCCTTGGCGAGCGCGGCCATGGCGACGGTGAAGCCCTTGCCGACCTCGCCGAGCCGGGCGTCGTCGGGCACCCGGACGCCGTCGAGGACGAGCTCGGCGGTGGCCTGGCCTCGCAGGCCGAGTTTGCCGCGGATCTCGGTGCGGGTGAAGCCGGGCAGGCCGGTGGGCACCAGGAAGGCGGTGATGCCCCGGTGGCCCGGTCCGCCGGTGCGGGCGAAGACGAGGGCGACGTCGGCCCAGGTGCCGTTGGTGATGAAGGTCTTGCCGCCGCTGAGCAGCCAGGTGTCGCCGTCCCGCACGGCCCGGGTGGTGAGGTTGGCGGCGTCGGAGCCGGTGCCGGGTTCGGTGAGGGCGAAGCAGCCGAGCGCCTCGCCGGAGGTGAGCCGGGGCAGCCAGTGCCGCTTCTGCTCCTCGGTGCCGAAGGCGTTGACGGACTTGGCGACCAGGCCGAGCGAGACCGAGACGATGCCGCGCACGGCGGAGTCGCCCCTGCCCAGCTCCTCCAGGACCAGGCAGTACGCGAGGTGGTCGCCGCCGCTGCCGCCGTACTCCTCGGGAACGGTCAGGCCGAGGAAGCCGACCTCGCCCAGCTTGCGGACGATCGCACGGTCGATCGACTCGGCGCGGTCCCACGCGGCGGCGTGCGGCACGATCTCGCGGTCGGTGAAGGCGGCCGCGAGCTCGCGGACGGCGGCCTGTTCCGCGGAGAGTGCCAGGTCCATCGGGCGCCCCCAGGTAAACTAGCGCTGCAAGTTTTACGAGGGGACTGTAGCTCCGACCGGCCGCGCTGGGAAGGGGCACCTGCCAGAATCGCTCCACACCCCCACCCGACCGGAGGAGCCGCGCCCGATGCCCCGCCCGCGCACCCCCCTGCTCAACCGCGAGCGCATCGTCGCCGCCGCGCTCCGGCTGGTCGACGAGGAGGGGCTGACCGCGCTCTCCACCCGCCGGCTGGCCGCCGAGCTCTCGGTGAGCGGGCCGTCCCTCTACAACCACTTCGCCACCAAGGACGCGTTGCTGGACGCGGTGGTGGACGGGGTGATGGGCGAGGTCGACCTGTCGATGTTCGCGGCCGGCACGCCCTGGCCGCAGGCGCTGCGCGACTGGGCCCGCTCCTACCGGGCCGCGCTCGCCGCCCACCCGAACATCGTCCCGGTGCTCGCCCAGGGCCCCGGGCGCCGGCCGAACGCGCTGCGGCTGGCCGACGCCGTCTTCGGCCACCTGGTCGACGCCGGCTGGCCGCGCGGGCAGGCGACCAGGATCGGCGCGCTGATGCGGTACTTCGTCACCGGCTCGGCGCTGGCCTCGTTCGCGGCCGGGTTCCCGGAGGACGCCGGGGTGTACGACGCGGCCGACTACCCGCACCTCGGCGAGGCCCACCGGCTCGCCGAGCACCGGGCGGCCGTCGACGAGGGCGCCTTCGAGACGGGGCTGGAGGCGCTCCTCGACGGGCTGGTGCTGCGCTTCGAGAGGCTGGAACAGCGGGATCACCAGGGCTCGCGGGCCACGAACGCCGGGCGCAGCGAGGGGTCCACCGGGTCGTAGTACCGGTGGTAGACGGGGGTCAGCCCGCCGGAGACCGGTGGCACGATCCAGCTCCAGTCGGCGGGCGTCGGCCGCCCGGCCCGCTTCTCCTGCGCGATGTGCCGCAGGAACCGCCCGGACTCGGTGTGGTGGTCGGCCATGGTGACCCCGGCCTCCTCGAAGGAGTGCAGCACCGCGACGTTCAGCTCGACCAGGGCCCGGTCCCGCCAGAGCGTGCGCTCGCTGGAGGTGTCCAGGCCGAGCCGGCCGGCGACGGTGGCGAGCATGTCGTAGCGGTCGGCGTCCGCCAGGTTGCGGGCGCCGATCTCGGTGCCCATGTACCAGCCGTTGAACGGCGCGGTGGGGTAGTGCACGCCACCGATCTCCAGGGTCATGTCGCTGATCGCCGGGACCGCGTACCAGCGCAGGCCGAGCTCGGCGAACCACGGGTGCGCGGGGTGGGAGAGCCGGACCTCCAGCGTGGTGTCCTCGGGCAGCCCGTACCAGGCGGGCCGTTCGCCGGGCCGTTCCTGGACCAGCAGCGGCAGCACCTCGAACCGCTCCTCGCCGCCCTTCCAGCCGAGGTCCCGGGCCCGGGCGGCGAGCTGTCCGCCCGCCGGGTCGCCGATCCACCGGCCGTCCGGGCCGGGGTGGCCGGCGTAGCGCACCAGCTGCTGGTTGAGGATCCGGGCGGCCGGACGGCCGGGCCGGTCGGGCGCGAACACCGAGACCACCGGGCGGATCCGGCCGCCGTTGGTGGCGGTGCGCAGGTGCTCGAAGCACTCGCCGGCGATGTCGTCGGCGGAGGAGAGGTGGCGCAGGTCGCGCACCACCAAGCTGCGCCAGTACAGCCGGCCGATGCAGCGGGCGGCGTTGCGCCAGGCGAGCTTGGCGCCGTGGGCGAGTTCGGCGGGGGTGTGCTCGTAGGTGCCGGTGCGGTCGATCTCGTCGAGCACGGCGCGTATCCGGGGCTCGGGATCGCCGGCGGCGGGGTGCTCGGTGTGGAACTGCCGGATGAAACCGGCGGCCTGCCGGGGGTCGGTGAACTGCTGCGGGCCGGTGCCGGGCTGCTCGGGGGCGGGCGCCGGGGGTTCCTCCGGCACCAGGTGGCCGTGGACGTGGGCGTGCGAGTAGGGGCAGGCGGCGGCGGGCCTGCGGGTGCCGCCCGTGCCGCGGGTGCGAAGCCGGTCGAAGATCAAGGACATCCCTCCTGCCCGACAGGGATACCGGAGGTGCGCGGTCGACCGCAGGGAGTGAACGATTCGGCCCCGCCCCCGGCGCTTTGGCGCTAGGGTGCGGGGCCGACGGCTCGGCGCGGGTCGCTCCGCCGTCAGTGACGCTCCGTCGCACGTGGTGCGGCAGACCCTTCGGGATCCTGACGGGACGCCCCGTGGATCCCTTTCGTCATGAGTGAGGTGAACGGTCACACAGCCGTCTCGCCGGGCCGGGCCAGGGAGAGCCCGAACCGGCCCTCGTCGTCCGTCCACCAGGCCGTCAGCCGCAGCCCGGCCGCCGACAGCTCCTCGGCGACCCGCTCCCGGCGGAACTTCGCCGACACCTCCGTGCGCAGCTCCTCGCCCTCGGCGAAGTGCACCGGCAGGTCCAGCGCCGGGATCTTCACGGTCTGCGTGACCAGCGAGCGCAGCCGCATCTCGATCCACTCCTGCGCCGGGTCCCAGAGCGCCACGTGCGCGAAGGTCTCCGGGTCGAAGTCGGCGGACAGCTCGCGGTTCAGCACGTTGAGCACGTTCCGGTTGAACTCCGCGGTCACCCCGGCCGCGTCGTCGTAGGCGGCGACCAGCACCGCCGGGTCCTTCACCAGGTCGGTGCCGAGCAGCAGGAAGTCGCCCGGGTCGAGCGCCTCGCGCAGGGCGCGCAGGAAGCCGGCCCGCTCGGGCGGCAGCAGGTTGCCGAGGGTGCCGCCGAGGAAGGCGACCAGGCGCGGGCCGGCGGCCGGCGGCAGGGCGAGCCCGGCGGTGAAGTCGGCCAGCACGCCGTGCACCGCGAGGCCCGGGTACTCGGTGGCCAGCGCCTCGCCGGCCGCGGTCAGCGCGCTCTCGCTGACGTCCACCGGCACGTACGACTCCAGCGTGCCGAGGCCGCGCAGCGCGTCCAGCAGCAGCCGGGTCTTCTCGGAGGAGCCGGAGCCCAGCTCCACCAGGGTGCGGGCGCGGGTGGCGGCGGCGATCTCGCCGGCCCGGGCGGTGAGGATGGCCCGCTCGGCCCGGGTCGGGTAGTACTCCGGCAGCCGGGTGATCTCCTCGAACAGCTCGCTGCCCCGCGCGTCGTAGAACCACTTGGGCGGCAGCGTCTTGGGGTCGGCGGTCAGCCCGGTCTCGACGTCGTGCCGCAGCGCGGTGCTGAAGTGGTCGGCGGGCAGCCGCCGGGTGAGATCGAAGGTGCTCATGACAGGTGGGTCCTCTGTTCAGGAAGTGAAAGATGTGAATCCGCGGTGGGCCGCGGGCCGCCGCGTCAGAGCGGCTTGACGGTCACCCCGTCCGGGCCGGCCAGCAGCAGCGACCGGTCCGGTACGACCGTCCAGTCGGGATGGTCGTCGGAGGGCTCGGAGGCGACCAGCACGCCGAGGCCGGGCACCGTCCGGTGGTGCAGGGTGTCGCCCCAGGTGGTGGCGGCCATCTCCCGGCCGTCGGTGAGCAGCAGGTTGATCCGTCCGGTGGTGTGCGCGACCGTCTCCGCGACGGTGTCGGCCAGCGCCTCGCCGAGCCCGGCGCCCGCGCGCAGCCGGTGCAGCGCGAGCGCCCACAGCAGGGCCGAGTCGGTGCGCGACTCCAGGGTCAGCAGTTCCTGCGGCGGCAGCAGCGCGGCGAGCGCGCCGGTCCGCTCCGGCCAGCCGGCCAGTGCCCCGTTGTGGCTGAACAGCCAGCGCCCGGCGGCGAACGGCGCGGCCGCCTCCTCGCCCGCCGCGCAGCCCTCGGTGGCCGAGCGGACCGCCGCCAGCAGCGCCCGGGTGCGCAGGACCCGGGCGAGATCGGCGAACGAGGCGTCCGCCCAGACCGGCCCGGCCCGGCGGTAGCGGGCCGGTACCTCGTCGCCGTCCGCGTACCAGCCGAGGCCGAAGCCGTCCGCGTTGACCGTGCCGTACTGCTGCAGGCGCGGGGCCCAGGACTGCCGGTAGAGCCCGGACGCCGGTTCGACCAGCAGCGTCCGGGGGGCCACCGGCTCGCCCAGGTAGCCGAGGTGGCGGCACATCAGCCGGCCTCCGCGACGGTCCCGCGCCCGCTGCCGCCACCGTCGTCGACGTCGGCGGCGGTGCGGAACCCGGCGAAGATCTGCCGGCGCACCGGGTAGTCCCAGTTGCGGAAGGTGCCCCGGCAGGCGACCGGCGCCACCGCGAAGCAGCCGCCGCGCAGCACCTTGTGCTCCGGCCCGAAGAACACCTCCGAGTACTCCCGGTACGGCCAGGCCCGGAAGCCCGGGTAGGGGCGGAAGTCGCTGGCCGTCCACTCCCAGACATCGCCCATCAACTGCCGTACCCCGTACGGGGAGCGGCCCTCGGGGTAGCTGCCGGCCGGGGCCGGGCGCAGGTGCCGCTGGCCGAGGTTGGCGTGCTCGGGCCCGGGCGCGCCGTCGCCCCACGGGTAGCGCCGGGAGCGGCCGGTGGCCGGGTCGTGCCGGGCGGCCTTCTCCCACTCGGCCTCGGTGGGCAGCCGCCGCCCGGCCCAGCGGGCGTAGGCGTCCGCCTCGTACCAGCTGACGTGCAGCACCGGCTCGTCGAGCGGCACCGGCTCCAGCACGCCGAAGCGGCGGCGCAGCCACTGGCCGTCCACGTGCTGCCAGTACAGCGGTGCGGTCAGCCCGGCGTTCCTGCGGTGCGCCCAGCCCTCGGGCGTCCACCAGTGCGGCTCGTCGTAGCCGCCGTCCGCGATGAAGCGCAGATAGGCGGCGTTGGTGACCGGGGTGGTGTCCAGCCGGTAGGCGGGCAGGTCGACGCGGTGGGCGGGGCGCTCGTTGTCCAGCGCCCACGGCTCGGTGTCGGTGCCCATGGTGAACGGGCCGGCCGGGATCAGCACCTCGGCAGGCAGCGTGGCGGCGTCCGCCGGGGCGGGCGGCGGCGGGGGAGCGGCCAGCGCCGGTTCGCCCTTGCGGAGCTGATGGGTGATCAGCATGGTCTCGTCGTGCTGCTGCTCGTGCTGGGCGATCATGCCGAAGGCGAACCCGGCGGTCAGCAGCGGCGGGCCCTCCAGCGGGCTGGCGGCGAGCAGGTCGAGCACCCGGCCGCGGACCTCGCCCGCGTACGCGCGCGCCTCGGCGGGCGGCAGCAGCGGCAGGCTCGGCCGCTCGGCGCGGGGGTGCTCGAAGGCGTCGTAGAGCGGGTCGATCTCCGGATGCATCGGGTCGCGGCCGCCGACGTTGCGCAGCAGCCAGAGCTCCTCCTGGTTGCCGATGTGCGCGAGGTCCCAGACCAGCGGGGACATCAGCGGGGAGTGCTGGGCGGTGAGGTCGTGGTCCTCGACGCAGTCGGTGAGCGCGGCGGTGCGCGCGCGGGCGGCCAGCAGCTCGACGGCGATCGTCTCGCGCAGCGCCTCCGGGGTCAGCGCCTGCGGCGCCGGGGCGGCGGGGGCCGGGGCGTCCGGCGTGGAGCGGTTCGACGGGGGAGTGCCCCCGGCCTGGCGGGCGTCGTCGATCATGGTGCGGCCTCCTCCGGGGGAGTGCGTCGGGTGCCGGCGCGCAGGGCGTCCAGCTGGTCGTCGGCCGGGCAGCGGCCGCGCGCGGGGTAGCGCTCGGCGTAGGCGGCGACGGTGGCGCGCAGCCGTTCGGCGCCGGGCAGCCGGCCCAGCGCGGCGTCGGCGGCGGCGAAGCAGGCGAGGGCGGCGCGGCGCAGTCCGGGGTCGGCGGTGGCCAGGGCGGCGGCCCGGCGCCAGAGCTCGCTGCGCGGCGGGCGGGGGTCGTCGTCCCGGGGCGGCTGCAGCGGTTCCAGGGCGGCGAGCGCGGCGTCGGCGGCGAGCGGGTCGTCCAGCAGCGCGGTGACCAGGGCGGTCGGCACCACCCAGCCGTCGCCCGGCTGGGCGTCGATCATCCGCAGTTCCAGGTGGCCGTGCGGGCGCACCGGCGGGAACAGGGTGGTGCGGTGGTAGTCGAGGTCGGCCAGGGTGGGCGGGCGCTCGCCGCCGCCGCGCAGCCAGTCGCCGAAGGTCAGCCCGGCGGGCGCGGTCCAGGGCAGGCCGTCGTGGCGGCGCACGCAGAGCACCTCGGCGTCCAGCACGTAGTCGGCCCAGGCCTCGCGGGGGTCGCCGTGGTCGGGCGCCGGGGCGAGCGTGCGGCTGGGGTCCATCCGGGACCACACGGTCTGCCGGGTGGAGCGGTGCCCGGTGGGGCGGCCGTCCAGCAGGGGGGAGTTGGCGAAGGCGGCGACCAGCACCGGGCCGAGCCGGTGGGCGAGCAGCCAGCGGCGGTCCAGCGCGTGCGGGCCGTCCTCCGCCCCGGCGTCCAGGCAGACCTGGAGGGAGGCGGTGCCGGTCATCATGATCCGGCCCCAGGGGCCGGCCGCGTCGAAGTGGCGCTCCATCGCGAGGTAGCGCGGATGGTCCAGCACCATCGTGCGGGGGCGGGCCAGCGGGTCGGTGCCGGTGCCGATCAGGCGCAGGCCCTGGGCGGCGAAGGCGGCCCGCAGGGCTCCGAGGTCGCGCCGGGTGTCGGCGACGCAGGCGGTGAGGCTGTCGGCGGGCGGGGAGCTGAGCTCGACCTGTCCGCCGGGTTCCAGGGTGAGGCGGGAGCCGGAGGGGAGCGAGGTCCCGTCGGGGCCGCCGAGCGGTAGTGCGTCCAGTGCGGCGTGCAGCCGCTCCGGGGGGACCGGGCTGTCGGGACATCGTTCGTCGTGGACGAACGACTCGACCTCGACGCCGACCAGCCGGGGCGGGCCGATCTTGAAGCAGACGCCCGCCATGTGGCTGCGCGCGGCCGATTCGGTGAGCGGGCTCACCGCGTCGGCTTGCGGCTGCGGGCTCTGCCGGTCGGTCGGGTTGGGCGGTCGAAGGGGTATCACCGGACTCTCACCATCCTCGGGACACGGGTGCGGCCCGGACTACCCTGCCCAGTCTGCCCCGGACCATGCGGAGCCGCCGCGCAAACATCCGGTGAAGGCCGGTCGTCGCAGGCGGGAACGGTGCGGACGGGTGAACGGGGCCGGCCGGGGGCGGGATCCGGCCGCCGGAGCGCACGGATCCGGCCGCCCGGACGGCGAGCACCCCGTGCACCGCCCATCGCGCACCGCCCCACCGCGCACCGCGTGCCGCACCGGGCGGGATCCGGTCAGGCCCGCCCGGCCAGGTGCGCCGCGAGGCCGCGCCGGCCGCGCCGCATCATCACCGCGTGGTTGGCCCGGAACAGCGGGCGGGCGGGCAGCGCGAGGCGGCGCAGCAGCGGCCTGGCCGGGCGGGTGTCCTCCTCGAACAGCGCCAGCGCCCCGCCCGCCCCGTCCGCGGTGACCGTCCAGCGCGACCAGCCGGTGAGGTCCCCGTGCATGGCGGCCTCCAGCACCCCGGCGCCGGGGTCGCGCCGCACGGCGGTGAGCCCGATGACGAGCCGGTAGGGGAGCAGCGCCCGGACCAGCACCTCGCCGCGGTCGGGACCGGTCCGCCGGACGGCGCGGACCTCCGGCCACCAGCACGGGTAGCCGGCCACGTCGGCGAGCGCCTCGAACACCTCCCCCGGCGGTGCGGCCAGCCGCCACACCCCGTGGAACCGGTAGTGGTTGGGGTCCACGGGGGCACTGTAGCGGCGGGCCGCGGGGTGCCCGGTGCGGCGCCCGCGGGAAGGGTGCACTCCGCTTGCATGCGTTCGGCGTGCAAGGGAGGATCTTTTGTGCTTGTAGTCTCATCAGTCACAGCTGCCACATCCGGTGGCTGAGCGACCGGAACCGGAGCGAAGGAGTCCCGAGGATGCGGCGACCGAACTGGGTACCGGAGGGCACGGACCTGGACAAACCGAACGCCGCACGCGTCTACGACTACTACCTCGGGGGCTCGCACAACTTCGAGGTCGACCGGGAGATGGCCCGCAAGGCCATCGCGCTGTGGCCGGAACTGCCGCAGATCATGCGCTCCAACCGGGCCTTCCTGCGCCGCGCCGTCCAGTTCACCGCCGAGCGCGGCATCGGCCGCTTCCTGGACATCGGCTCCGGCATCCCCAGCTTCGGCGCCGTCCACGAGATCGCCCGCGCCATCCGCCCCGAGGCGCAGGTCGTCTACGTGGACCGCGACCCGGTCGCCGTCGCGCACAGCCGCCTGCTGCTGGAGGACGACCCGGGCAGCTCCGTCGTCCAGGCCGACGTCCGGGACGTCGAGGACCTCATGTCCCGCCCGGAGGTGACCGCCCTGCTCGCCGCCGGCGAGCCGGTGGCCGTGCTGCTGGTCGCCGTCATGCACTTCGTCCAGGACGCCGAGGACCCGTGGAAGCTGATCGCGGTGATCCGCGACGCCCTCCCGCCGGGCAGCGCCCTGGTCCTCTCCCACGCCTCCCTGGAGGGCCGCCCCGACCAGGCCGAGGACCACCAGCGGCTCTACCGGATGACGCCCACCCCGCTGACCATGCGCACCCACGAGCAGATCACCGCGATGTTCGAGGGCTTCGAGCTGGTCGAGCCCGGTGTCGTCTACCTGCCGCAGTGGCGGCCCGACCAGCCCGAGACGGTCGGCGAGCACCCCGAGCGGATGACCGGGGTGGCGGGCGTGGGGTTCCGTTCGTGACGGAGGCGCCGGAACCGAGCAGCGGCGCCGAACGGTTCCACGAGGACTGGGCGCGGCTGCTCTCCGGTGACCACGGCACGGCGGTCCACCCCGGGCTGCTCGGCCGGCTCGTCTCGCGCACCGCCGGGCTGCTCCACCGCGCCCAGCTCGACCACCCCTTCGAACCGCAGCTGGCCGCCGCCGCCGGGGCCGAACTGGTCGAGGCCCAGTTCACCGACCCGGTGGTGCTCGCCCGGGCGGTCGAACTGCTCCAGCGCCACCGCGCCGCCGACGGCCGCGGCCCCGCCCTGAGCGGCGCCTTCGCGGCCGGCTGGGCGGCCGCGCTGCGCGAGCGCACCCTGCGCGAGCAGGAGGCCATCCGCACCGCCGCCGACCTCGCCCGCAAGGAGGCCGAGCGGGCGCTGCGCGCCTCCGAGGCCCGCTTCCGCGCCCTGTTCGAGAGCGCCGCCATCGGCATCGGCATCGGCGACACCGACGGCAACATCCTCGCCGCCAACAAGGCCCTCCAGGACCTCTTCGGCGCCGGCCCCGACGACATGATCGGCCGCCGGGTCGGCGACCTCGTCCACCCCGAGGACACCGACGGCGTCTGGGAGGCCTACGAGGAGCTGATCAGCGGCAAGCGCGAGTACTTCCAGTTCGACAAGCCGTACTACCGGCAGGACGGCGAGATCGTCTGGACCCATCTGACGGTCTCGCTGATCCGCGACGACGACGGCCTGCCGCAGTACCAGGTCGCCATGCTGGAGGACGTCACCGACCGCTACCGGCTCCAGGAGCGGCTGCGCCACCAGGCCACCCACGACCCGCTGACCGGCCTGCCCAACCGGGCCGCGTTCTTCGAACGGCTGGAGAAGCTCTTCGAGGACCCGGACCCGGGCGCCCGGTTCGGCCTCTGCTACGTCGACCTCGACGGCTTCAAGGTGGTCAACGACAGCCTCGGCCACGACACCGGCGACCAGCTGCTGTGCGCCGTCGCCGCCCGGCTGAAGGCCGCGCTCGGCCCGCTCGGGCACCTGGTCGCCCGGCTCGGCGGCGACGAGTTCGTCGTCCTGCTGGAGAACAGCCGCGGCGAGCAGGAGGCGGTCGCCGCCGCCAAGACCGTGCTGAAGGCGCTCGCCGGGCCGGTGCTGATCGGCGACCACAAGCTCGCCGTCGGTGCCAGCGTCGGCGTCCTGGAACGGCGCGTGTCCACCACCACCCCCGGCGCCGCCGTCCGCGCCGCCGACCTCACGCTCTACCGCGCCAAGGAGGCCGGCCGGGGCCGCTGGACGCTCTTCGACCCCAAGGAGAACGCCCGCGCCGTCTCCCGCTACGCCGTCTCGGTGCGGATGCCCGCCGCCCTCGACCGCGGCGAGTTCTTCATCGACTACCAGCCGCTCTACGCGCTCGCCGACGGCCGGCTCGCCGCCGTCGAGGCGCTGGTGCGCTGGCGCCACCCGCAGCTCGGGGTGCTCGGCCCGGACGAGTTCGTCACCACCGCCGAGGAGACCGGGCTGATCATGCCGCTCGGCCGCTGGGTGCTGGAGCAGGCCTGCGGCCAGGCCGCCGACTGGATCAAGCGGTTCGGCGACGCCGCGCCCCAGCTCAACGTGAACCTGGCGGTGCGGCAGGCCCGCAGCGCCGCCCTGGTCGGCGACCTCGGCCGGATCCTCGACACCACCGGCCTCGACCCGTCCCGGCTCCAGCTGGAGATCACCGAGTCCACCGTGGTCGGCCCGGAGGACGAGGCGCTGCGCACCCTGCACGGGCTGGTCGGCCTCGGCGTCTCGCTCGCCGTGGACGACTTCGGCACCGGCTGGTCCAACCTCGCCTACCTGCGGGACCTGCCGGTCTCCGGGCTGAAGATCGCCGGCTCCTTCGTCGGCGACCTGCACGACCCGGCCAAGGACGAGGGGACCGGCTGGCGGATCGTCAGCGGCCTGGTGTCGATGGCGCACGCCCTCGGACTGACCGTCACCGCCGAGGGCGTGGAGACCGGACGGGACGCCGAGCGGCTGCGCGTCATCGGCTGCGACTGGGCGCAGGGCTGGCACTTCGGACGCCCGGTGCGCCCGTCCGAGATCGCCCGCCGGATCGCCGAGGAGCCGCGCGGCCGTCCGCTCGCCGGCTGAACGCCCGGCGGCCGTGACGGGCGCCCGGCCGCTCAGCCCACCAGCCGGGACAGCTCGATCGAGTGCCCGGTCCGCTCCGCCTTGGCCCGCAGGTAGCGGACGTTGCTCTCCGACACGTGCACACCGGTCGGCACCCGGCGCTCCACCGTGACGCCGAGCGCGGCCAGCTGGGCGGCCTTGTCGGGGTTGTTGCTCAGCAGCTCGATGCCGCCGACGCCGAGTGCCCCGAGCATCTGCGCGGCGGCGGTGTAGTCGCGCCCGTCCTCCGGCAGCCCGAGCGCGGTGTTGGCGTCGTAGGTGTCCAGTCCGGCGTCCTGGGGTAACGGTACACCCCTCCACCTTGTTCCCGACCTGCGGAAACGTCTTGAGCTAGACGGCTACGTACCTGTCTCGCGAGCTGCGTCGTGGCCGGTTCCAGCCGCTGCCTCCCGCCGAACTGCGGTGGAGAAATCGCGCAGACGGGCCATGGTCACCTCGGCCTCGGCCAGGTCTCCCGGTGCCAGGTAGACCACCTGCTGTGCTCCGAGCCCGTCGTGAGCTATCTCGACTTCAAGTCCAATCAGGCCCCGCTGCTTCGTTTGCGCCATGTGGGGGAGCCTAGCCGGTGATCGACTTCCCTTCGCAGGGCTTCGCCGGGACGAACGACAAGCCCCCGGCCTGCGGCTGCGGGGGCAGTCACAAGACGGGGGCCAGCCCGCCGCGAGGGGGTGAGCGGCGGGGGTGCGGTGTGGTCGCGGACGCGCCGGTCAGCTCGCGGGTCCGAAGACGCTCGGGCCCGAGAAATCCGCCGCCAGGGCGTCCATGATCAGCTCGTCGCAGACCGCGCCGTGCCAGTACCCGGCCTGGCGCATGGCACCGACGTGTTGGAAGCCAGCCGTCTCGTAGACGTGGACGGCCGCCTTGTTGGGGGCGAGCACCTTGAGCCAGACGGACCGCAGGTTGGCAACGTGGAACCCGAAGTCCAGCGTCAGCCGGGTCGCCGAGGTGGCGAGGCCCTGGCCCCGTGCTTCGGGCGCGATGACGAGGATGTATTCAGCGGCGCGGGTGTAGGTGTCGGGCTGGAGAGTGGTCATGCCGGCGGGCACGGGGTTCTCGGGGTCGGTGAGGTCGTAGACCGTGAACCGGATGTTCCGGCCCGCGAGCTGCTGCTGAAGGCCCTGGGTGCGGCTCGGCAACGACTCGGGAACTGGACGGCCAAAGCCGATTAGTGAACTCGGGTCTTCCTCCCAGCGCCAGTACTGCTCTGCCAGGTCGGATCGGAGGGGGCCGAGCCCGCAGGTGCCAGCGGACAGCCAGATGATCTCTTCAACGGACATGGTGTGCTCCGGGGATGCTAAGAATCGCTGTGAACAGGCCAGTTGAGGTGGGCTCCGCGACGGGAGTCCCGTCAACGGTCTCGATCCAGGCGTGCAACCGTATCGGGTCGGGTGCGACTCCATGGCGCCAAACCGCAGCCCTACCGGTCAGCTGGAGCAGCAGCATCGCGGCGGCCGACTCCTCCAAGCAGTTGGTCCGTCCGGGCGAGTACCAGCCCGCGCTGCGGGCGGCATGGACGGCCTGTTCGGCTTGGCTGACGGTCGCCGGCCTTCTCCGTCCCTTGCTGGCGGAGTGAACCAGCTTGAGAACTCGACCCATCGCCTCATGCTCGGGGCCTGCGGTCTTCACGGCGTGGACCGCAGCAAGGGCGGCAGCCGCCGCCAGCGTCCGGGTACGCGGAACCGGGGGGAGCGGGCTCAGACCAGCACGGAACTCGTCGCCGCCCCAGCTTGCCGTCGGTGCCTTCGCCTCACGGACGGCTCGCCACGGGCGGGGCCGGTTGGTCGCTACCAGCAGCCCCCCGCCCAACAGCGAGGTCAAAAGCTTCTCCGGGAGGTGCCGGGCGCTGCCGAACCTGGCCGTCTGGCAGAGAGCCGCGCCGGCCGACGCGGGGAGGGCGCTTACCTGACCGTTGTGGTAGTTCACCAGGACGACGGCATGCCCGAAGTCCACGCCGCGGACGTGCCCAGGCATGGTCACGAATGGAGGCGAGTCAGCCACGGCCTTCCCCCTCGTGTGCCTCAACCCAGCGCGGCTCCGGCGCGCGGTCCAGCGACTGAAGCCACGCCTCGACAGCGAGTGTCCGGTCCAGAATCCCCATCGGCACGGGCAAGCCCATCGCGGCCTGCTTCAGCGCGCGACGAAGAGCCCGGGGCTCGACCAGGCCGAGGGCGGCGAGGAACCCGTCCGCCAGGCCGAGCAGGGCATTCAGGTTCTCCCGTCGGCCGGTGTAGAAGTCGGCGTTGAACGAGCCCTTGGTACTGCGAGCGGCGAGAGGCCCCGGCAGTAGAGAGCCCATCGCCCGCACCAGATGCGGCTTGTAGGCATACACCGGCGGCCGGGCTTCGAGTGGAACACGCAGAACGGCGTTGACCACGCTGGCGTCCAGGAACGGGTTCCGAAGGTGGATACCGACGCCCTCGGCCAGCGCGGCATCCGCCTGCGCCGTCCGGGCCACCTCACGCACCTCGTCCATGACCGTACGGACCCCGGCATCGAGACCCCTGAGCGGGTCCGGGGCGGCGGCCACCCGCTCCACCTCACCCCGTACTAATGGAAGGGTCTCGACCCCTGCCCACGCCGGGAGCGTTACGGGCGGGAACCAGTGGACAGTGCCGGCCGCCGAAGACGAGCCCTGACTGATGTGCGCGGCGAGTCGGTCCAGTGCCTCGGACCGGGAGAGACGGGCCGAGGCGACCGCTTGCCGGAGGATGTTCGAGAGAGGCAGATGCCGGAGCCGTGCCCAGCCCGCAGCTTGGTCGAAAGCGGCCCGGATCTGCCGGTGTCGAACGAGATCGGCGATGTGGACCGGCGGCTGCGAGCAGACGCTGTCTCCGCCGTCGCCGGTTAGATGGAGCCTGGTTTCGAAGTTCTCGGCCATCCACTCCAACTGCCGGAGCAGCCCGGCCCAGGCCATGGTGGACGGGGCTGGCTCATCTGCGGCGGGTACGTCAGTGATCCCGGTGTAGGGCAGGTGCTCGTGTTTCGTCGGCAGGAGGTGATGCTCGATCCTGCCGGGCATGGAGTCCGCCACGAGCCGAGCGAACCGGAGGTCGGCCCCCGACTCATCCCCGTCCGGGTGGACCGTCACGGCGGTGACGTGCATGTCGTCGGGTGCTCGGCGGGCCGCCAGGAGAGTGACCGACGATGAGTCCAGCCCGCCCGACAGGTCAGTGCTGAACGGGCTGTCGCCCAGGCCCAGACCCACAGCCTTCTCCAGCTCGACCCGAAGGCGCTCGCTCGGGTCGGGGGCAACGTCCGGCTGAGGCAGCCAGAGATTCGTGATCTGGGGTGCGGCACACGGAGCGAGTCGGATACGGGCCCCCGGCGGCAACTGCTCGACCCCGGTGAAGTAGGACCGGTTCGCAACGAGGAGAGGGAGCAGGGGCGTGAACACCGCTGTAACGAGCCGCTGCGTGTCGACTGGGGCCCTTCTGAGTCCCGCCAGGAGCCGTGCCGACGACGACCAGGCCCACCCCGAACCGAACCGGGTGACGTAGACCGGCTGAGCGGCGGCCGGGTCGGTGAAAATCACGGTCTCGCGCTCGGTCTCGCTGACCACCGCATAGGCCCCCGGCCAGCGCCACGCCAGATCGGCCGGCAGGGGCCCCGCGGCCAACGCCTTCAGGTCGGTCGGCCGCGCACCGCTCAGCCCGAGGACAAAGAGTCGGAGGGACGGGCCGCTCTCCTGGACGTAGAGCTGGGTCGGCGTCATGCCGTCCAGCCACACGCTCGACTGCGGATGCAGCCGTGTCGCACCCAACGGGCGTGGTGTGCCCGTTGCGGAGCTGCTGAAGCCCCCGAAGGCCATGGTTCCTCCCCTTGGCATCACTGGCGGAAAGAGGAGCGGTGGGGGGGCGGCGCGCGCGCGCGCCGCGAGCGCGGGGGGGGGAGGAGGCTCGGGGGGGTAAAAGGCCGCGGACGCCCCCCCCCCCCCCCCCGCGCCCCC